>CAMQOJ010000172.1 GCA_947003375.1 uncultured Lachnospiraceae bacterium | reverse complement strand
AGATCCTCATCTGTCTCGTGGGCTCGGAGATGTGTATAAGAGACAGGTCTTCAGGTCCATTATACATTTCGATTTGGACACGATATGTCCAATCTAAAATATTTCTTTCCTCCCTGGTTTCTTTTTTGAATCCTCTCTCCTCTTTTCAATTATATTATGTTTACATACGATATTCAATCATATATTTATAAAAACATAAATTATCTTTAAAAAAGATATGCATTATAATAGAAACAGGAGGCATCATCACATGGTACAGTTGCGCATCATAGAGATACTGGAAGAGCAGGGACACACAAAATATTGGTTGTACAAACGGATGGACATGCTCAGTTACCGGAACTTCAACAACATCATCAGCAATCAGACTTCCAGCATCCGGTTCGAGATTCTGGATCGGCTCAGCCGTATATTGGAGGTGCCGGTGGGAGATCTGTTCAAGCAGATAGAAGAAGCCGAGCAATGAGCATGGCAAGGGCTGGCAGCCGTAATCACCTTTCTTATATCGGTTATGCTATCGTCCTGGTTTCATCTGTCTTTTTTGGTACCCTTAAAAATCCCTTTCCCGCTTTGTCTTCTTTCAAAAATCTATGTCCCTGGCCTTCCCGTTTCCATGTCCTAAAAAACAATAAACAAATCTCTCCTATTGGACACGAAGCGTCCAAACGGATATGTATAATATATCCAGGCCATAAGATAATCACATGATATTCCCATGGCCGCTATTCCATAATCGGGAGGCACTTGATATGGTAAGGTTACGTGTAACAGAGATATTGGAAGAGCGCGGCAAGACGGAAGACTGGCTCTTCCGGCAGACCGGAATGACGGACTACCGCAGCTTCAGGAAGCTCATCCATAACGAAAGCTCCAGGATCAGGTTCGAGGCCATCGCTAAAATCTGTGCGGCTCTTGATGTTCCTGCCGGTGAGCTGTTCATGTCGGCAGATGACTCCGAAGCGGAATGACTTCCTCAGCAGTCAAGATAGTCCCTGGTATGCAGCTCCGCCTGTTCACATGGAAAGGCGGAGAAGACATAGACATTGCAGTCATTCCTGAGGAGCCTGGCCCTCCCCACGCACTGCTCCAGTTCGCTTTCAAGGGAGTACAGCTGAATCTTCTGCAGCAGAGGGTTCTTATATGTGGTTATCAGGAAGCTGCTCCCATTATACTCCACCCGCCTGAAGCGCGGCCTCCTATCCTCCCTCTGATTCACGTCAGCCCCAAGGTAGCAGGCAATCAGCTTGTAATTCTCGTCCACGCTGTACGGTGTCCCGACCACAGCCAGGTCCTTGCCTCCCAGGCTGTTGAGCCCTGTGCTGTTGCCGAAATGGATGCCTGCCGAATTCAGCCTCCCGACATCTCCCCTGTCTTCAAACATCTTGAAAGTGATTATTTCCAGGTTCTGCTTCCTGACCATATCCCTTACATAAGAAAAGACCTGCAGTTTTTCTGACAGGTCTCTCCGCCCCAAAGAGTGGTATGTATATTGCCGCAGCTTTCCTTTGTACGCCGCTTTCTTTTCCCGGTAACGGTACACCTCCATCTTCCCCCGAAAATATTCCCGGTAGACATCATGGTTCAAAGTGGCAGACAGGATGATGTATTTCATCGGAGGAAGCTTTAATGGACAGAAATACTTGATGGAATCCCTTCCAGTCTCCCTGTCCTTCATCCTTACATATGAGCCGGCATGTACAAGATCGTTTATGTTGTCATCTGTACCAAAGCATTCCAGAGCCTCCAGCTGGTTCTCAGATAAAGGCTCACTGATGCCGACGGCCCTCAGCCGTCCATATTTGCCCTCTTCGGAATCCACCAGTTCGGATGCCAGGCTGGAGTAGACAGAGAACCCCATCCCTGCCAGTTCATCCAGGCATTCCAGGCTGATGCTGTTCATCCTGCTGAACGCCTGGAGCTGTAGGATGTCCTCATCTATGATGACTGTATATCTTTTCAGGAACGCCTCCGGCATCTGCAGAAAATATGCATGCGTCGTCACGATTACTCTCTCCTCCTGAATGGCCGCCATGCCTTTCATGATGCGCTCGCATTCCTCCGCCACTGCCCTTTTGTCAGGATTGCCCTTCACCTCCTCATAGTATTCCGCAACAATCTTCGCTGTCATGTCATGTATCCCGCAGGCATGCGCCTTGCTGATCTGGATCTGTATCTCCGACGGGAAGAATGAATTCCCATGTATGCTTACGGTCATGAACTTCTCCTCTTCCGGTACGCATGCCAGCCTTTTTTGGTATACCTCCTCCTTCAGCTTGTTTGTCGGGAGCGCAATCAGGAACTTCCTGTCTGGATTGTCTATAATCAGTTTTATATATGCGCTCGTCTTTCCGAGCCCTGTCTGCGCAGTTATCAGATGGATTCCTTCCTGGTCGCTTTGGAACGCACTCTCTAGGTTCTCTTCCAGGCAGCATTCCGCCTCATGGATTGAGACATATTCCTTCTCCTCCTGATATATCTTCTTGTCCATCGCTAAAGTGCCCACAATCGTCCCTATGTTCTCGCACCTTCCATAATAGGGACAGAAGTCACACGAGCACCTCTTTGGATAGTACCCTTTCATGTACTTTATCTGGCTCCCCCATCTGTCACGGTCCTCGTCCCCATAGAACGCTCCTATCGTATCAAGGAAATCCTTTTTCCCGCCATTGATATGCAGGAAGTTGGTGATGATGGCAAACTTTGCTTCATGCCCAATATCCTTCCCTTCCTTGAAGTCATCATAGAGCTGGCAGCTGGTCCTTCCGGTCCCTATATCTATCTTCTTCATTTCTTTCCCTTTGCACGTAGGGCTTTGGTGCAGGTAGCCTTCCGCCACAAAAAATGGGGATTTCATGGATTCTCCTATTTTATGTATAATAGCAGAATCCATATTTCCCCCTAAAATAGCATCCCTGTCTTCCAGTCTTCCCATCGCAAGATGCCCATCCACCAACAGGATATCCATCTTCCTTGCGAACCTTTTCATATTTTCACTATAATGCTTCCCTGTGTCAAAGGACTCCAGCAAAGGACGTAGCAGCTGCACCAAAGCCAAACGTGCTTCTCCATCAAAGCAGATTACTTCCTTCCCTCCAAAGAACATCCTATCCATATTCTTGCAGCTACGGTCGCATTCTGGAAAGATATGCTGGAATATGTGAAGGAGCATATTGATTATAAACCTGTCCTCCAGCACTTCCTCTAGCACAAACACTACCCGAAACTTCTCCTCCACTGCGGAGGAGCTGAAAGTGTGATATGCATATGCCATTTTAAGCCCCATTGCATCGCATCTGCCCTTGATGTCAGCAAAGCTGCATCCATGGTCAAAATCAAGTGCAAATATCTGCATCGCTACACAGTTCTTTGCAGATATGCCTCCGCTCAGATGAGCGGGGACTATTGTATGCCCTTTGTTACCGTTCCGGTCTGCCAGTTCTTCTAGTTCTACCTCTTTCCAGTTTCTCGCTATCCTGTACTTCATCTTGCCAATCTCACTTTTATCTGGTTTCCTATCATATGCAACCTCATCCATACTTACATGCACTCTCATGAACTTCATCTCGCTTTCCCTTATTTTTTGCTCGAATCATGTAATATCCTTTACGTGTAAGTATTTAGATCATTAACAAATTAATAAAAAATAAAAACTAGGAGGCATACGAATGTTAGAACAATACCAGGACATCTTAAGCGTATATGATGTAGCGGAAGCTCTCTATATCGGAAAGAATCGGGTATATGAGTTGCTTGAAAAGAAATTACTGAAAGGTTTTCGGATTGGAAGGGTATGGAAGATTCCCAAAGAAGCTTTGAAAGAATATATCTTGTCGCAATGCAATTTTTCATAACTAGTTTCCTTTTTACCTGTCTGTAGCCAACCTCCAGGATACTATAAGACAGATAAAGCAAATGGAGTAGCGGAGATTAAATTTCCCATCTCACACCACAAATATTTGCTGCTTTCTATCAGATGGGAGGCACCCCAATATACTGCGGCTTTCTTTCCATATCCGTCTTTTCTATCCTTTCGTTTTAATCACCCCATCTGTCCATGTTTCAGCATCTCCCTCGATATGCTGCCCAGTATGGAATGATTCCACCATTCCATCGTTTCCATCAGATTTCCGACAGGAAGATATGAGGGGTTTTGTGTTTCCATATCTGGTGGAATGGATGGAAAGATGGAACTGCAGCCACCATCCTAGTGGTTGCGCTGGCTCCCGACCAATCCCTATAGAATCATATACTCCAGTCCGCTGTCCCCATATGCCATGTCCAGCACTTCCGGTATGCAGCCGGCCATGCACCAGTACCTGTCCCTCAGCTGGTCTTTCAGCAGGATCTGCCCTCCGTTCACTACCGGCATACCTACCCCGGCCTCATGCTGCTCATAGTAGATGTAATCGACGTATCCCTCCCTGATGTCCTCCTCAAGGAGGTTGTCCCCGCTCCCTTCAGCGATTCGGATGACCTGCCTCGTCTCCGGGACATATAGGAGAATGTCCTCATATCCTTCCGGCCTCTTTCCGGCACATACATCCGCTTTCCCCTCGCTGCCCTGTCTGATATCACGGCACCGTCCCGGCGTGTGCTGTCCATCTCCCCCACCTGCACCATCCTCCTTCCTGCAGGCGGCCGGGCTGCTGTTACCCCGGCCATCTTCCTTTGCGCCCACTTCTTCCTTTTTCCTCCTGATCATGTTGATGACGAACGTCTCCGTCACGAACCCGGCTATGAGGCCGTTGCTCCTGAGCGTCTCTTCCTCCATGTCGTCAAGCATCCCCAGCACTTCCATCTTTGTCATGTGCCTTTTCCTCCTCTCTCTTCCTCTGATATCCGCTATGGCCATCCATGGCCTCAGCCGGTCATCTATGGCCGTCCATGGCCTCAGCCGGTCGTCACTGGCCGTCTTCCACCTGGCCGTGGACGGATTGCTCTTCCTTACATATGGGATGGCACCGCTGCGGCAAGCCTTGTCCTATGGCCACAGCTGCCGCAGGATAAAGCATGGAACCATGCCCCATCCTGCCATCTTTCCGCTCCAGGCGGATGCCTGGCCTGCTCCATCAATGGCCGTCACCGCTCAGTGCCTCCTGTCTCCAGACTGCAGGCCGACACTTCATACGCTATGCGCACCTCGGCCTCCGCCCCCGGCACCTCCTTGATATACTCGCGGCTCTGTATCCTGCCCGTAATCCTCGCTCCATCCCCCACCTTGAGCTGGGATGCATGTCTCGCGTCCCTCCCCCAGCAGATGCACGGTATGTAGTCGGACTTCCCATAAGGGCGGTTCACCGCGAGCAGGACATCCGCTATCTCCCTTCCCAGGGGCGTCTTCCGGTAGGTCGGCTCCTTGCATATATAGCCGTCCAGGAATATCTGGTTCACCTCCCCGCTTGCCTCTGTCCCATCCAAGAGGCTGGCCTCCCTCGCGAACACGGAGAGCACCAGCCTGTTCCTGCGCTCCTCGTGGCGGTTATAGGAACGGAACTGCCCCTCTATGCATATCAGCTTTCCGATATGGTCCTCTGTGACATCCATCAGCCGTTCCGAGACCATGACCGGTATGCAGTCCTTTGTCCCGCTAGTACGGCCCACTGAGACATCCGTCATATAGAACCGCTCCCCGAATATCTCATGGCTGTAGCTGAACCTTGAGACAATCTCTCCTGTCACCTGTACCCTGTTGTTCCCCATCTGTTTCTCTGGCATCGTGTCTCCTCCTTTTCTCTCTCGCCTGCAGCCCCTCTTGGCTGCCCATCCTGTCAGGCAGTAAATCCTTTTCAGCAAGTTCAATAGATTTCTACATACTCGCCATTCACTTCATTCTCCTTGCCCCAGAGATCAGCCTTTTTCATACTATCGTGACCCTTCCATCCGTGCGGCGGTAACGGTAGAGGCTGTATGACAGCACCTCTTCCGGCGCCACCTGCGTGTCGTTCACTTCCCTGACCATATTCCTCAGCTCCGTAGCCGACGGGATGCCTATGTCCGGCAGCAGGATCACCTCATGCACGGAGCTCGGGAGGATGTAGAGGTCATGCCCTTCCTTACTGGCCAGGCTGTCGAGCACCCCGGGATAGAGCATGCATGCTGCCCCGTGTGTCCTCTTGGTATTGCTCAGAATCCTCAACAGCATCTCCTGCAAGGATGTATCCTGTACTGCCGTGTCCTCCGGGCCGACATCCTGCCCTGCCATCTCGTGCAGCACCTCTTCCATGGATGCGCATGTCCATGGGAAGAGCCTCGCCGTGTTGCGCTTCGCCAGCCCGAACAGCTCCGCTATGCTGGTCTCCCATAGCTCCATATGGGAGTTATAGATGGGGATTGTCCCATCCCCCAGAATGTCATTGTGGTAGGCATAATAGAAGCAGATGGCCAAATCCAGAAAATCGATGTATGGTATCTCCCCCAGCATCTCCTGGTTCCTTTCCTTGCCAATCAGGCGATAGCAAATCCTGTCCCTCACTCCCTCGAACGAGCGGAAGAAGTCCATGTCTATGGCCTTCTTCGATGCCTCTTCCCGACAGATATCCAGCAGCCGATCGAGAATCGACTGGAATGTGGCCCCAGATTCATAAGCCTCCAGGAACGTGTCCAGATATATCGTGGGCACCACGCTCTGGCCCTGCTCCGAGACCATCAGCCCGTGGAGGATGACCCCGTTGTTCTTCCTCACCTCCTTAGGTTCCACCCTATAGTCATCTCCCAGCTCCTTTCCCAGCTCGCTGCGCACTTTCTCTACGAACTCTTCTATCTTCATGCTCTCCTTCTTTCTGCGCTGTCTCTGTATTCTTACGGCTGGGCAGCACGGTTCCGCGCGCCCGCCATTATATCAAGGGGATGCAGGCAGCGCTCATGCAGCCCCTATCTGAACACAAAAAAGGAGGGCCCACCGCAGCCCCTCCTAAATCGAGTAGGAGGCGGTGACTAACCGCCGTCCTCTCACAGCACCGGACATACGGTTCTCGTATCCGGCGCTTTCAATAGTTGACGTGCACAGACTGATAGGCTGTGACTAAATCATAAAAGCCGCTGTTTATCAGTCTTTCCTTTGTCATTGCCATATTTATGGCAACTGTATGTGTTGTGAACCAGTATCCCCTGCGGCTGTTTCCAGCCTGCCACGCCAAGTCCTTCGGTACTCCCATCTTGATTAGGTTCCGCACTTTGGTCTTGGGTTTCTTCCACTGCTTCCATATACACATACGTATTCTGTGATAGAGCCATCCATTGATGTCATCTATATTGTTCTTCATGCTCGCGATTCCATAATAGTTCAGCCACCCTCTCGCATAGACCTTGATTTTCCCAAGGCTTGGCTTGATGGACTGTACAGACCTACGGGAAGATAATTCTTTCAGCTTCGACTTGAACTTCTTCCATGTCTTTGCATGTACCCGGACATATATGCCGCTTCCATTCCTTCCCAATGCAAAGCCAAGGAACTTAAAATTTCGGATTGCGAACACGCTCACAGTACGGCTTTTCTCCCGGTTGACTGTTAATTTCAGCTTTCCCTCAAGGTACTTTGTACTGCTCTCCAAAAGTCTTTCCGATGCCCGTTTACTCTTTGCAAGAAGCACTATGTCATCTGCATACCGGATGCACGGGACGCCTCTCTTTAGAAACTCCTGGTCGAACTCATTGAGATAGATATTCGCAAGCAGTGGTGATAGGTTTCCCCCTTGCGGCGACCCTTCTTTTGTGTCAATGACCACCCCGTTTTCCATGACTTCACTTTTCAGATAGCGTTTAATCAGCTGCACTACCCTCTCATCCTTTACATTCTTCCGAAGAAGGTTGATAAGTATTTCGTGGTTGAGTGTGTCAAAGTATTTCGATAAGTCCAGAACCGCCGCAAACGTATAGCCCTGTCCTGCATACTCTTTCACTTTCAGTATCGCTTCTTTCGCGCTTCTGTTCGGGCGGTAGCTAAAACTGCCGTCCGCAAACAATGGCTCATAGATTGGCACTAACTGTTGCGTTATTGCCTGTTGGAGTGTTCGGTCTATCACGGTTGGTATGCCAAGCTTCCGCACACCACCATCCTGTTTTGGAATCTCAATGCGTCTCACTGGAGACGGAGTGTACTTCCCACTATAAATCCGGTCGGTCAGCTCCTGTTGATGTCCCTTCAGGTACGGAAGCGCTTCCTCGACAGTCATCCCGTCGATTCCCGGCGCTCCCTTGTTTGCCTTCACTCTCTTATACGCCCTGTTGAAGTTGTCCTTGTGCAGTATCGCTTCCAAGAGCTTCGGCTGTGCACTGTCTCTTTCTTTCCATATCCGATTGAATGACCTTGACGCT
>CAMQOJ010000171.1 GCA_947003375.1 uncultured Lachnospiraceae bacterium | reverse complement strand
GTAAAGGACAACTGCATTTCGAGTGCAGCTCGTTATGACCGCTTCGATAACTCTCCCTCTCATATCTGCAGCATCGGCCCCCAAAAAAACTCCGGAAAAGGCTTCAGCTCCTGGTAGATTTCCATCCACCTCCCCTATTCTATAGTATCCCCACGATTTTTGCAAGCCCGAAAACAGTTTTTTTACAGAAAGGTTGCAAAATGTCCCCAAAAAGGGTAAAATTTTATACAGACAAGTGTGCAAATCCAAACACCCAAATATATACTGCAGACCGCCAGGATTTACAGTGGCGTCTCCGGGAAAGTGCTTGGCTGGCGGTCTGCAGTCGGGTTGCACTGCAAGTTTAACCGGTGCGCAATATAAATGATAGGAGGACATGAGACATGAAGAGAATCGGTATGTTGACCAGCGGCGGAGACTGCCAGGCGCTGAACGCGGCCATGAGGGGCGTGGTGAAGACGCTGTACAACAGCGAAGAGCAGGTGGAGATCTACGGCTTCAAGGACGGCTACAGGGGCCTGATCTACAGCAAGTTCCAGATGCTCACCGGCAAGGACTTCTCCGGCATCCTGACCAAGGGCGGCACCATCCTGGGCACCTCCCGGACCCCTTTCAAGACCATCCAGGATCCCGACGAGAACGGCCTGAACAAGGTGGAGGCCATGAAGCAGAACTACTACAAGCTCCAGCTTGACTGCCTGGTGGTCCTGGGCGGCAACGGCACCCACAAGACGGCCAACCTCCTGAGCAAGGAAGGCCTCAATGTCATCACCCTGCCCAAGACCATCGACAACGACCTCTGGGGCACGGACATGACCTTCGGCTTCCAGAGCGCAGTGGACATCGCCACCGACGCCATCGACTACATCCATACCACGGCGGCGTCCCACAGCCGTGTCTTCATCGTGGAAGTCATGGGCCACAAGGTAGGATGGCTGACCCTGAACGCCGGCATGGCCAGCGGCGCGGACATCATCCTGATTCCTGAGATTCCCTACGACATCAAGAAGGTGGTGGAGAAGATCGAGGACAGGAACAAGCGCGGCAGCGGCTTCACCATCATCGCCGTGGCGGAGGGCGCCATCTCCAAGGACGACGCCAAGCTCTCCAAGAAGGAATACAAGAAGAAGCTGGAGAAGATGACGCATCCTTCCGTATCCTATGAGCTGGCCGAGGCCATCCAGAAGAAGACAGGCATCGAAGTCCGCGTCACCGTTCCCGGCCATATGCAGCGCGGCGGCAGCCCCTGCCCTTACGACCGTGTGTTCGCCAGCCGCCTGGGCGCGGAGGCCGGCAAACTGATACTGGACAACCAGTACGGATTTATGGTAGGATACAAGAACCGCGAAGTGGTGCGCGTCCCCTTAGAGGACGTGGCAGGCAAGCTCAAAGCCGTGTCCCCGGACGCTTCCATCGTGAAGGAGGCCAAGCTTTTGGGCATCTGCTTCGGCGACTGACGAGGCTGGCCGGAAAGGCGCAGGGCCGGGCGCGGATCGATTAGATTTATTTATGGAAAACGAATCCCCTCCATGGGCGGCGCACCCGCCGTTTCGGGGGAGGGGACGGCTTGCAGTAGTGGAAGGCATGCGCAGGCGTGCCTTCCATATATTCGGCGCATAGTGAGGGAGAATTCTATGTCATACATGGCGCTATACCGGAAGTTCCGCCCGGACACCCTTGCGGACGTAAAAGGCCAGGATCATATCGTGACCACGCTGAAGAACCAATTGGCGGCGGGACGCATCGGGCATGCCTATCTGTTCACCGGCACCCGCGGCACGGGCAAGACCACCGTGGCCAAGATCCTGGCCCGGGCAGTGAACTGCGAGAACCCCTCGACAGAGGGCCCCTGCGGGGAATGCCGCATCTGCCGTGCCATCGCCGCAGGGGCCAGCATGAACGTGATCGAGATCGACGCCGCCTCCAACAACGGCGTGGACAATATACGGGAAATCGTAGACGAAGTGTCCTATTCCCCGGCGGAGGGCAAGTACAAGGTCTACATCATCGATGAGGTGCATATGCTGTCCGCAGGAGCCTTCAATGCCCTGCTGAAGACCCTGGAGGAGCCGCCCTCCTATGTGATTTTCATACTGGCCACCACGGAGGTGCACAAGCTCCCCATCACCATCCTCTCCCGGTGCCAGAGATATGATTTCAAGCGCATCCCCATCGACACCATCGCGGACAGGCTGCGGGAGCTCACCGGACAGGAGGGCGTGCAGGTGGAGGAGAAGGCCCTGCGCTACATCGCAAAGACCGCGGACGGCTCCATGCGGGACGCCCTGAGCCTCCTGGACCAGTGCATCGCCTTCCACCTGGGCCATGAGCTCACCTACGACAAGGTGCTGGACGTGCTGGGGGCGGTGGACACGGAGGTGTTCAGCAGGCTCCTGCGCGGTATACTGGATAGAAATGTGCTGGGATGCGTACAGCTCCTGGAGGAGATCGTGATGCAGGGCAGGGAGCTGACCCAGTTCGTCACGGACTTCACCTGGTATCTGCGCAACCTGATGCTGGTGCAGGCCTCCGACAACTTGGAGGATGTCATCGACATGAGCACGGACAATTTAAAGCGCCTGAAGGAAGAGTCCGCCATGGCGGACATGGACAGGATCGTCCGCTTCATCCGGATCTTCTCCGAGCTCTCCGGCCAGATCCGCCAGTCGGCCCAGAAGCGCATCCTGGTGGAGATCGCCCTGATCAAGCTCTGCAGGCCCGAGATGGAGGCGCAGCCGGACGCCATGCTGGACCGCATCCGGCAGGTGGAGGATAAGCTGGAGAAGGGCGTGGTGGTGGCGGCCCCGGGAAGCGCCGGGAACCAGGCGGCAGGCGGCAGCGCGCCGTCCCCGGGGAGCCCCGCCCCCAGACCGGAGCTCCCCCGGGCCATTCCCGAGGACGTGAAGCGGATCGTGTCCAGCTGGCCCGCCATCGTGGGCAGCGCGGAGAACCCCATGCGGATCTACCTCAAAACCGCCAGGCTCAGCCTGGGCGGGGATAATCGGCTCATGGTGGTGTTCGAGGACGGCCTGGCCTCCGACTACTTTACCAGGCAGCCGGAGCACAAGGAGCTGCTGGAGTCGTTGCTCAGCGATTTCTCCGGGAAGGAGATAGAGGTCACCATCCAGACGGTGGGGGAGGCACAGCAGTTTGAAGACAATTTTGTAGACATATCCAAGGTGATCCAGATGGAAATAGAGGAAGAGGAGGACTGAAACAATGGCAAAAAGAGGAGGATTCCCCGGAGGCGGCATGCCCGGGAACATGGCCAACCTGATGAAACAGGCCCAGAGGATGCAGCGCCAGATGGAGGAAGGCCAGAAGGAGCTGGAGACCAAGGAATTTGTGGCCGCTGCGGGAGGCGGCGCGGTGGAGGCCACGGTCAGCGGCAAGAAGGAGCTTTTGAAGATCGCTCTGAAGGAAGAGGTGGTGGATCCGGAGGATGTGGAGATGCTCCAGGATTTGATCGTGGCAGCGGTGAACGAGGCCCTGCGTAAGGCCGAGGAGGCCAGCAGCGAGCTCATGGGCAAGATGACCGGGGGCCTGGGAGGCATGCCCTTCTGATGGAGCTTTACAGCGGACATATCAACAAATTAATAGAAGAGCTGGCGGCCCTCCCGGGCATCGGCAGCAAATCCGCCCAGCGTCTGGCCTTCCACCTGATAGGCATGCCCAGGGACAAGGTGAAGCGCCTGACGGACGTGATCGTGGAGGCCAGGGACAACGTCCGCTACTGCCGGGAATGCTTCACCCTGACGGACAGGGAGGTATGCCCTGTCTGCGCCAACCAGAAGAGGGACCATAAGCTCATCATGGTGGTGGAGAATGTCAGGGACCTGGCGGCCTATGAGAAGACCGGCAGATACGAGGGCGTGTACCATGTGCTCCATGGGGCCATCTCCCCCATGTTGGGCATCGGCCCCGGGGACATCCGCCTGAAGGAGCTGATGGAGCGGCTGCGGGGCGAGGTGGAGGAGGTCATCATCGCCACCAACTCCAGCCTGGAGGGCGAGACCACGGCCATGTACATCGCCAAGCTCATCAAGCCCACGGGCATCAGAGTGACCCGCATCGCCAGCGGCGTGCCGGTGGGCGGGGACCTGGAATACATCGATGAAGTGACGCTGCTGCGGGCGCTGGAAGGCCGGACGGAAGTGTGAGGGAAGCCCGCCGGAGGGGCCAATCTCGCGCGGCGCTATGCCTGCACCAGCGTGTTTGCGCGGAAATCCGCGCAGTGAGGAGGACGAATATGGCAGTTACAATCAGTTCTTTCGGAAAATATCCGGACGGGAGAGAAATCTCGCTCTATACCATGGAAAACGGCAGTGGCATGCGGGTGTCGGTGGCCAACATAGGCGCGGCCCTGGTCCGGGTGGAGGTCCCCGACAGGGAGGGGCGCCTGGCGGACGTGGTGCTGGGCTTTGACCGGGCGGAGGACTACCTGGAAAACGGGTGCTTCTTCGGCGTGGTGATCGGCCCCAGCGCCAACAGGATCGGCAACGCCTCCTTTGACCTGGACGGCGCCACCTATCCCCTGAAGGCCAACGACGGGGCCAACAACCTCCACAGCGACAGAGAGCGGGGCTGGCACAAAGCTTTCTGGGAGGCCGCCGTGGGAGAAGACAGCGTCACCTTCCGCCTGGAGGACGCGCCGGACAACATGGGCTTCCCCGGGACGAAGCGGGCGGAGGTCACCTATTCCCTGAATGAGGAGAACGAGCTGCGGCTCCACTATCATGCCGTGAGCGATAAGAGGACGATCCTGAACCTGACCAACCATTCCTACTTCAACCTGGAGGGCCATGGCAGCGGCTCCATAGAGGGGCATGCCCTGCGGCTGGGCGCGTCCCGCTACACCCCGGCGGACGCAGGCTCCATCCCCACTGGAGAGGTCGCCCCGGTGGACGGTACGCCCATGGACTTTACGGCTCCCGAGAGGATAGGGGAGCGGATAGACGCCGACTTCCGGCAGCTCCGGTACGCCGGCGGATACGACCACAACTGGGTGATAGACGGCTGGGACGGCACGCTTCGCCATTTCGCCACCCTGAAGGCTCCCGTCAGCGGCAGGACGATGGAGGCCTATACCACCCTGCCCGGGGTGCAGTTCTACGCGGGCAACTTCATAGAAGAAGAGAGTGGAAAAGAGGGCGCCACCTACAGGCGCCGGGGCGGGCTGTGCCTGGAGACCCAGTATTTCCCCGATTCCGCCAACAAGCCGCAGTTCCCCTCCTGCATCTTCGGCGGGGACAGGGAGTATGACTCCGTGACGGTCTACCGGTTCGGCCTGGACTGACGCGCGGGAGTGCCGCAAAGATTGTCGAAGAGTTCTTGTCCCACCGCGACAAGGATCGCTAAAATACCTCGCATACCGATGCTATGATTAGTACAAACGGTATGGGAGGTGTTTTTTGTATGGAATTGCCCAAGAACATTACACAGATCGGAGAAACGAATCCTCATTGCAAGATATATGTGGAGGATTATGTCATTTCCTATATCAGGCAGCTGAATCAGTATGCCCGGGAAAAGGGGCTGGCAGTGGCGTTGTACGGTACGAAGAGGGAGGAGGGCGAGATTACATATCTGTTCCTCTACGGGGCCTGCAAGCTGAACTTCCTCCAGAGGGAATGCCGCCACCTGTCCCAGGCGGTGTGCCAGGAGGTGGAGAAGCAGCGCAGGAAATATTTTTCCGACTATGTGTTCCTGGGCTACCGCCTGCTGGACGGGGAGATGGTGGAAGGGTTCCATATCTGTGAACAGGGCGTGTGCCGCTACGTGGAGGGCTATGCCCAGTTCTATGAGAAGAACGATCAGATGCTGGCCTTCATGCTGGACGACCGCCAGGGGGAGGCCAGGCCCGAGGAGGTGCCCCAGGAAAAATACGACATGGTGAAAAAAAGGCAGGAGGAGCGCCGGGCCATGGCGGAGGAAAAAGCGGGACATGCCTTCCGGAAGAGCGCCCCCGAGAAAGATTCAAGGCCCGCCATGCCCCTGCGGAACATGAAGCTGGCTGCGGCCGCCGCGTTCGTGCTCCTCTGCGGGGCGGGCTTTGCCACCATGGGGGGCGGACAGGGGCTGGACCGGCTGCAGGCGGACGTGAAGCAGCTGATGGAGGACATGTCCCGGAAACAACTGCCCGACGCGGTGGAGGTGTCGGGCGGCAACGCCCAGGTGGGCACCATCGTGGCGGAGGACAAGCTGACGGACGCAATCCGGAAGGAGAACACTGCCGCGGGCACGGAAGGGGCGGAGGGGCAGCAGCCCTCGGATCCGGAACCGGATCAGCCGGAGGGAAGCGGGCAGCCCGCCACAGCTCCGCCGGCATCGGAGGAGGCCGCCGGACAGCCTGCCCCGGAACCCACCGAAGCGCCCACTCCGGAGCCCACCCCGCAGCCGACTCCGGAGCCCACCCAGGAACCGCCCGCAGCCCCTGCCGGAGCCCCGGCTGCGGAGATGGTGGCCTATATCGTGCGCAAGGGGGACACCATGACGGATATCTGCATCCGGCAGTACGGCAGCGACGCCCGGGTGGCGGAAGTATGCGCCCTCAACAATATCAACGATCCGGATGACATCAAGGAAGGGGAAAAAATTTTTTTACCACAATGAGGATTATGTGATATAATAGCACCACGTACCATACTGAAAGCCGGGAGGAACCATGGCAGACATCAGAAGCTACATGAAAGAGAAAGAAAAGAGAGAAAAACGGGAGAAGAAGCAGACCGACTACAAAGAAAAGATAGCGCGCCACAAGCTGGCTTCCGTATACCGGGTCATCCTGATTCTTGTGCTCCTGGCGGCCTTCGCCGTTTTTCTGGTGGTACAATATAGACGGCGCACCTATACGGACTACGACACCATAGCCACCATCCCCAGAGAATCTGTGAGCGGCGCCACGGACGTGAAGCTGGGCAGCGCCATCCTGACCTACAGCAAGGACGGCGCGCACTGCACGGATTCCAGAGGGAACGTGACCTGGAACCAGACCTTCGAAATCCAGGACGTGATACTGGCCAGGAACAGGGGGACCGTGGCCATAGGGGAATACAACGGAAGGAGCATCTACCTGGCGGATTCGGAAAAGCTGCTGGGGGAGATAACGACGGCCATGCCTGTCCGCCAGTTGAGCGTATCCGAGAACGGGTATGTGACGGCGGTGCTGGCCGACACAGACATCACCTGGATCAACACCTACGACAGCAGCGGCGAGATGATACGGGAGAGCAGGACGCACATGGACGATTCGGGATATCCCATGGCCCTCAGCCTCTCCCCCAACGGGGAGCTGCTCCTGGTGGCCTATGTCTATGTGGACGCCGGGATCCTCCGGACGAAAATCGCCTTTTACAACTTCGGCCGGGTAGGCGAGAACTACAGCGACGGCCTGGTGAGCAGCTATGTGCTCACGGATACGGTAGTCCCTTACGTGGGATTCCTGAACGATGAAACCGCGTTTTCGGTGGGGGACAACAGGCTGACGATCTATTCCGGCGGATATGTGCCGGAGGAGGCGGCAGGCCATCTCTACGACAGGGAGATAAGGTCGGTCTTCTACGGCGACAGATATATCGGCCTTGTGTTCCTCTCGGACAACAACGAAAACAGGTATCAGCTCAAGGTCTACGATACGGAGTCCGACAAGGCCAAAGATTTCTACTTCGACATGGACTATACGGACATCTTTTTCGGCAGGGACAATTTCGTGATATATAATGAAGCGGAATGCCAGATCATGACCATGGGAGGGACGGAGAAGTTCCGGGGGAGCTTTTCCAAGACAGTGCGGCTGATGGCCCCTGTGGGGAATACATACAAATATATGCTGGTGACAGATGATTCGATCGATACGATACAATTAAAATGACAGACATAAAGAGGAGAAAGAGATGAACGAATGGAACCTGAACGTAATGCTGATAATCGCGGCGATTGCCGTCCTGATCAAAATGGTGGACGGATACCGGAAGGGAATGGTGAAGGAGGTCATTTCCCTGGTCTCCCTGGTGGTGCTCAGCGTGGTGGCCGCCCTGCTGGCCTACGGGGTGAACAGCTATCATGACGGCAAGGTGTTCAATGTGGTGGCGATCGCCGTCCTGCTCATCCTGCTTCTGGTGGCCCACCATCTGCTGGGCCTTGTGTTCTTCTCGGCGAAGCTGGCCACGAAGCTGCCGGTGGTGCATTTCCTGGACAAGTTGCTGGGCATCGTGTTCGGGGCGTTCGAAGTGGTCCTGGTGCTGTGGACGCTGTATGCGCTCATGATGATGATGGACATAGGCGTTGTCGGAGAGTTCATCCGGGACCACCCCCAGAGGAGCGAGATCCTGAAATGGATATAC
>CAMQOJ010000170.1 GCA_947003375.1 uncultured Lachnospiraceae bacterium | reverse complement strand
ACACGAGTCTCTTCGTCGGCAGCGTCAGATGTGTATAAGAGACAGTTTATATGCAAAGGCAACCGAGAATGAGGATGGTTCGCTGAATCCGAAGAGCCTTAAGAATCCGTGGCTTTTTCCGGTAGCGGAAGGGCATTACGGGGTTGCGGCGATCCGGATAGAGGGGGACGGAGAGGATGATGAGGAGAGTAGAGGAAGGGTGCTCCTGTTTGAAACGGAAAATCTGACGGAATACAGGGAAATCGGGCTTTTGAAGCTTGGGACGGAATACATAGAGAGGGTGGCCTGCGATTATCTGCCTGAAAGTGATACGATACGAATTGTCTGGAAGGAACGGACAGGGGAATGCTTCATGTCCCAGATTGGAAATCTGGGAGAGGGGAAACTAATTCAGGCTCCGACAGGCAGTGAAGATATTTTTGAGGCAGATAATTATGCAGGGAGAGCGCTTGCAGAGCCAGGCATTGAGGGAGCAGTGCCGCAAAATGCCATCGAAATCACAGCGGAGATTGCCGGGGAGCTACGAAGGAATCTGTTGACGCCTGTCAATACAGGGCTGGAATTCTCGGAACGAATTACAGCGTCCAATCCGAAAGAATTGAATCAATATCGGGCGGTAGCGCTTTATAGCGATGGAAGCAGCGCGTCAAAGAAAGTCGACTGGGATTTGTCGAAGGTGGATTTCGGGAAGAAAGGAGTCTACGAAATTACCGGAAGGGTACATCAGGAGCATTACAAATTCCCAATCGCGCCCAATCGGGCGGATCCCTGTATCGGAAAATGGAACGGCAGGTACTATTTTATCGCAACCAATGATGCCGACAATAACCATACGCTTTACATCAGGGAAGCAGACAGCATTCCAGAGCTTCTGGAGGCTGAGGAGCATCTGCTCCTGGACTGCGATACCTATCCGGGAATCGGCGGACTGCTCTGGGCACCGGAATTTCATGAGATAAACGGCAGGCTTTACATTTTCCATGCGGCTACGCCGGGAGAGTTTTTTTATGAGGAAAGTCATGTAATGGAACTGAAAGAGGGTGGAAATCCTGTCTGTAAGGAGGATTGGTCTGCGCCCAGGCGCGTGGTTCGGAAGGACGGAAGCGATATCTGTGAGGCAGGGAAAGAAATCACATTGGATATGACTTGCTTTGAATGGGAGGGGATTTATTATGCAGTGTGGTCTCAAAGGCAGTTCCTTCCAAAGGATTTGGGAGCCTGGCTGTATATTGCAAGGCTGAATCCGGATGAACCCTGGAAGCTGCTTACCAATCCGGTGGTATTGTCTAAACCCGAATACGGATGGGCGAATAACCACACTTTTGTAGATGAGGGACCGTTCGCCTTGCCGGGGGAGGGGAAGCTTTTCCTGACCTTTTCCAGTGCGGCTGTGGACACATCTTATGTGATAGGGGTGCTTACCATAGAGAAAGGGAAGGATTTGCTGGATGCAGGCAATTGGAAAAAGAAGAATTATCCGATTTTGACTTCCCGGAGCGTAGAGGGAGAATTCGGCACTGGGCATAATGCATACGTGACGGATGAAGACGGTAATGTCTGGAATACTTATCATGCCAGGCCCGGCGTGGACGGTGTGCGGAGCAGCGGAATCAGAAGGGTGCATTTCAATGCACAGGGAGAGCCTGTCCTGGATATGACGGAGGAGCTAGATGTGAAAGAAGAGTATGGCAGTGTAAAGACGTTGCTGACAGTGATATGAGCTGGTCATGGTGAATTTGTGTTTCTGAACTGGCTGGGAGTCATGCCTGTGTTTTTCCGAAACTGACGGCAGAAATGTTCTATGTACAGATAACCGCATTGTTCGGCAATCTCCGATATGCCGTGGTCTGTATAAAGGAGAAGGTCTTTTGCCTTGCGGATTCGGCATGCAATCACGTCATCCATGCAGGATAATCCGAATTGTTGTTTGTAGAGAAGTTGTAGATGTCCCGGGCTTACATGAAGCTGCTCTGCCATTTTAGCCACAGTCCAGGTGAACTGCGGATTGTTCATAATCTGTCTGCGAAGCATCAGGAGATTATGGCTGTGGGGGGACTAAAATAGCAATAGTGCTATGATAACTGACAAAGCTGAAAACAGGAGAGCAGAATGAATATATTGGACGATAATGATACTTCAACCGTAAAAAACACGACAGTCGGGTGCTTGCCCGGGGTATGCTGCGGCGGGAAAGGGTGACGCAGGGTGTCATGTGGCTAATCAGGCCAGTCCCACAGACTCCGTCCCACACCGGTGGAGGGTAAATGAATACCAAGGCATTCAGAAACCCGAAAGCAATAGCGTGTGGGATACAAAACCAAAAAGCGGACATAGGATTGATAAGACAGGCCCCATCGGGCAGCTTTTCGGCATCATGTCAAAAGCTGCCCGATATTTAATTTTGCAGCATCAGCAGCAAATGCATAATGGACAAGCGGAACAAAATATATTGACTTAGGAAAGGTATGCAGAAAGGATTAGCATCATGTAGAGGTGGAAGCAATGAGACAAATTGACATCACAAAAGTGGAAAGGGCAGATTTAATCGACATCAGGGATGTGAAGACAAATAACAGCCAGAAGCAGGACGGAAAGGTGAAGGACTTTATCAGACAGGTAAAAAACCCCTATTGTTATAAATACGGAGACTACATAGTAAAAATAAATTTCGAAGATACAGAAGTGACGTTGACGGAGAGGCTGCGTGAAATGATACTGAAAGCGGCAGACGCGGTATGATTTTTCTCAATTTTCCATTGGACAAACGGAATTCCAAATGACAAAATAAAGTCGGGACATAAATCAATGTGGAGACCTGATTTTATGGTTATTTCAACACTGTAAAATTAGGAGGACATGTTGTGCGCAAAAAGAAAGCAAATCAAATTTTAAATAAATCTTACATGGCGGCTGTTTATCTTCGCCTGTCCAAAGAGGACGGGGATCTGTCCCAGAAGACGGACAAGACAGAGAGCAACAGCATCGCCAATCAGAAAGCGCTGATTCTTCGCACCTTAGAATCCATGCCGGAAGTCACCCTTTTTGATATTTATATTGATGACGGTTATACAGGATTGAATTTTGAGCGCCCTGAGTTCAGGCGCATGTATGGCGACATCTGCAGCGGGAAAGTGAACATGGTCATTGTAAAGGACCTATCCAGGCTGGGACGTGACTATATTGATTCCGGACGTTATGTGCAGAAAGTATTTCCCTCTATGAAAGTGCGCTTTGTATCCGTTCTGGATCATTACGACAGTCTTACCGCTTCCCAGAGCGATACCAACCTGCTGATTCCGGTCAAAAATTTCGTAAACGACAGCTACAGCCGTGACATATCAGGAAAGGTGCGCAGCCATCAGGACGTGATGCGGGAGAACGGTTTATATGTGGGCTCCTTTGTGGCATACGGTTATAAGAAGTCGAAAGAGAACAAGAACCGGATAGAGCCGGATGCGTACTCTGCCGGCATCGTAAAGAAGATATTTGCCTGGAAGCTCGGCGGCATGAGCGCTGAGCGGATTGCGCTGAAGCTGAATCAGCTGGGAGTCATGGCCCCATCGGAATATAAGAGATATCAGGGACTTAACTATAAGTCGGGATTCCAGACAAAGACGAAAGCCCAATGGTCTGCAAAGACTGTAATCCGGATTTTAAAGAACCGCATCTATATCGGCGTGATGGAACAGGGCAAACGGGAAAAGGTCAATTATAAGCTGGATAAGGTGGTTGAGAAGCCGGAGGAGGAATGGGCATCTGTCACAGGCGTCCATGAAGCAATCATTGACAGGACTGATTTTGAGAATGTTTCCCGATTGCTCAGCATGGACATCATAAAGGCGCCGGAAGACGAAAACAGTTATCTCTTTTCCGGAATGCTGTTCTGCAGCGAATGCGGCCGCAGTATGGTGAGGCGGATAAACAGATATAAGAATGGCGACTATGTCTATTATATCTGCTCCACCTATAATAAAGGAAAAGGATGTACCAGACACGGCATAGAGGAAGCGGCCATAAAGGAGATTGTGTTGGATTCCATCAGGCGGCATATCGAACAGATTGCGGAGATGGAAGAAATCGTCCGGGAAGTCAGCCTTATGGAGGGAAAGAGCAGGGACATCATAGTAAATGACCAGGAAATCCTGAAGAAGTACGAGGAAGCCAACCAATGCAGGAAGATGGAAGTCTCCCTGCACAAGGATTTTCTGGAGGGCGTTATCTCGAAAGAGGAATATCAGCAGTTTGCCGCAATCTATTCAGAACGGGCGGCAGAGGCAGAGCAGGCGGCCGACAAAATGAAAGTGGAGATGGAGGAAGTTCTGCAGAAAGGCTTGTTGACCGGCGAATGGCTGAAGCAGTTCATGCGTGACCGGAACATTGGGGAACTGAACAGAATTCTGTTGCTGCAGTTGGTGGATAAAATTGTGGTGCATGAGGGAAGGCGGATTGAGATTTTTTTCAAATACGAGGACGCATACAATGCGGCTGCCAGAATTGTCAGGGCTTTACCCCTGGAAGCGGTGGGAGGTGAGCGATAATGGCAAGGACAGCGGAGCGGTATCTGGATTTGCGGCCGGATAAAGAGAGAGGAGAAAAACTCTGCCGCGCCGGCAATTATTTGCGCTTGTCAGTGGACAGCGATTATACCGGCAGCGATTCCCTGGAAAACCAGAGGAGACTGGCCAGGGAATATGCGGACAGGGCATCGGATATTCAGATTGTAAAAGAATATATCGATGACGGAAAAACAGGGACAAATTTTGAACGTCCTGCATTCGCAAGGATGATGGCAGATCTGAGACAGGGGGAGATCGACTGCATTATTGTCAAGGACCTGTCCCGTTTTGGCAGAGCCTACACCGAAGCCGGGAGTTATATCGAAAAGGTATTTCCATTTCTGGGAGTGCGCTTTATTTCCATAGTGGACAGATACGACAGCAGCGATCCGGAATGTGACAAGGAGCTTCTGCTGCTATCCCTGAAGAATCTGATGCACGAAATGTATGCAAAGGATATTTCCAAAAAGGTAGGAAGCATATACAAAATCAAGCAGGAAAAGAAAGTGTTCTACCGTTCGTCAACATTGCCATACGGATATAAAATGGATCAGGCGGGAAAGAACTACTGCATCGACGAACCGGCGGCTGAGATTGTGAGGGAAATCTTTGCCCAGTACCGGAAAGGGACGTCCAAATATGTTATCTGCCAGCAGCTTTTCGAGTGGCAGGTACTTACGCCTGCACAGTACAGGAAGACCGGCAGGGTTTTCCGGGGTGATGGGGATGAACTGAAAATATGGCATGCGTCTTCCCTGGAACGCATTTTAAAGAATCCCGTATATATCGGAAACGTGCTGCGGCATAAAACGGAGCAGAGCTTTTTTGAAGGGAAAAAGTCGTCGGCTGTGCCTGATGAGGAAAGAGTGCTGATTACGGAGAATCATCCGGCGCTAATCAGCGCGGAAGTATTTGAGGAGGTACAGGACAGGCTGGGCTGCATGCGGGAGGAATATGCGGGATACAGGAGCCGTTCGGATGTGGTGAAAGAATCCAAAGTGTTTGAAGGGAATATTTTCCAGGGAAAGCTATTCTGCGGGAAATGCGGAGCCAACATGATACGCCGGGTGGGCTATCATCATGTGGACGGTCAGGAGGTGCGGCACAAGGAATATATGTGCGATACATATAACAGGCTGCCTGCGAAGTGCAGCCCGGGGAGGATTGAGGAGAAGGAATTGTGCGCCATCCTTTATGCTGCGATTAGAAAGCATCTGAGCCTGATAAAGGGGATGAAGAAACTGGTGGAAAGGGATGTCCGATATTCCTTTGAGGCCAGAATGCAGAAGCTGGAGGGCGAGAAACAGAGAATCAGAAACTGCAAAGCGATTACAGAACAGGAATATCTGGAGAAATATGTCCGATATACGGCAGGAACAAGTTCCCGGGAAGCATTTCAGGAATTTCGGAGAGCCTATCTGGAAAAAATGGACTCCTACCAGGAGCAGTTGGAGGAATTGGATGCAGAGGGAAAGAAAGTCAAAAGGAACATTGCTTCTATTAAAAATATGTTCCTCACATGGTCGGCAGTGGATGGGGGGAGAAAACTCACGGAGGGTATGGTGAACAGCTGCATTGAACGGATTGATGTATTTCCGGACAAGCGGTTAGAAGTGAAACTGCGATATCATGACTGCTTCGATTTGTTGGAGAAAGGGGTGGAAGGGGAAAAGGAAGCATGATTATGGCATTGTATTTACGCCTGTCAAAGGAGGACGGAGACCTGGCAGACGAAAGCAACAGCATTACGAATCAGAGATATATCCTGCGCAGGTATTTGGAGGGAATGGCAGAGGCGGGGCAGTATCAGGTAAGAGAATACATCGATGACGGTTATAGTGGGAAAAACTTTGAACGTCCGGGAGTACAGCAGCTGCTGGAGGATGTCAAAAAAGGGCAGGTTGCGGGAATTATGGTCAAGGATTTTTCGCGCTTCGGCAGAAACCATATCGAAGTGGGAAATTTAATTGAAAAAATTTTTCCGCTTCTGGACGTGAGATTCATTGCCGTGAACAATCATTTCGACAGTATAGATTATTTGGGGACTACCCCGGATATGGATGTGGCTTTTGAAAATCTCATGTATGATTATTTCAGCGAGGAGAATTCCATAAAGATTCGGAATGATTTACTGCAGAGAAGGATGCGCGGGAAGTACATGGCCACCTTTGCGGCCTATGGGTATCAAAAAGCGGAGGAGGATCACAACAGGCTTATTGTGGATGAAGAGGCCGCAGAGACGGTGCGCCTGATTTTTCAGCTCTATGTGCGCAGCGGCGTAAAAGCGGATGTGGCTCGGTATCTAAATGAAAGGAACATCCCTACACCCCAGGAGTATGCAAAGAAGAAAGGGGTGGCGCAGCATTGGAAGTATGAGAATGGAAGAGGGGCATTCCAGGGGAAGAAGCTCTGGAACGGTTCTATTATCGGCAGGATATTGCGAAATCCTATCTATGTGGGAAATACAGTGTTCCATAAAAAAGAAGTGACAGAGGTGGGAGCAAGGCGGACGAAATGCCTGCCGGAAAGCGAGTGGAAGACATGCGAGAGTACCCATGCGGCCATCGTATCGAGAGAATTGTTTGAACAGGTGCAGCGCATGGAAATGGAATTAAAGGAAAAAAAGAGGAGCAGGAGGGAAGGAGGTGTAAAACCAGAGGAGAGTGACAGTGGTCCTCAAGATTCCGACAGGTATTGTGAGGGGGAAAAGAGGTTTAGAGGAGATGGAGATTCTCCTGTTAAAGGCCTTGTGAAATGCGGCGGATGCAGGCATAATATGCTTAGAAGAAACAGAAAGAACGCGGTTTATTATTGCAGGCACTATTACGAAGTAAAAGCGCCGGAATGCTGCGGGGAGAATGTCAGAGAGGACAGCCTGCTTGAAATAGTGAGGGATGCAGTCAGGCGGCAGGCGGCATTGGCTTCGGATTTGAGAGGACTGTCGGAGCAGTATGCCGATATGGCCAGGCAGCGGAAAAGCCAGACAGAAAAGAAGCGAAAGCAAATTGAGGGTAAGCTCCAGAAGTGCAGGGAGGAAAGCTTTTCTTTGTATGAGAGGTATAAAAAGGAAGAGATCAGCGGAAAAGAGTTTCAGGCACTACGGGAGAAGAACCGAAAGCAGCAGGAAGCATTCCAGGGCCAGCTTGCACAGTGCGGGGAGGAAACGGATAATGAACCGGAGAGGAAGGGGATGCTTGCGCTGTTGGAGGGAAAGGAAGATTTGCCGGAGCTTACAGGGGAAATGGTGAGGGAGCTTGTCTCGGCTATCTATGTTTACGGGAAAGACAGGGTTGAGATTGTGTTTCGGTTTCAGGATGAAATGGGGAACTTCCATAAATAACAAAACAAAGTTGAGCGGGGGGAGGAAGAAATTTAATGTGAATTTTATTGTAAAGATAGATGCTTTTTGTATAATAGAATTTAGATAAAGAAACTGAGGTGATAAGGTGGTGGATGATACAAAACAGACGCATGAAGTCAACGTGCTTCGCAATGTTCAACCTACGGCAAAACGTACCGCAAAAAACAGTGTATTCCTTGACCTTTTCCAAAACAAGAGTTAACTGTTAAAGCTGTATAAAACGCTCCACCTAGAGGCAGAAAACCCGATACAATATCGCTGTCTAAAGAATTAGTTCGATAAAAAGGAACATTTTTTGAAAAAATTTGAAAAATCTTTCATCATGGGGTTGACACGAAAAGGGCTGAAGGCCATGGAGGAGCTGGCGAAGCTGGAGGCACAGCGGGGGAACCCGGAGTATCTGGAGACGGAATACGGAGAAGGGGGTGTCCGCGGAAGAAGGAGCTTAAAGG
>CAMQOJ010000169.1 GCA_947003375.1 uncultured Lachnospiraceae bacterium | reverse complement strand
TGATGACCTGCACGCCCTACGGCGTGAACAGCCACCGCCTGCTGGTACGGGGGAGCCGGGTGGACTTCGAGGACATAGAGGACATGGAGGTGGCCATGGCGGCATACTCCGGCCCCAGCATCCACACCAACTATCTGCTGTGGGTCATGGTGGGGCTGTCGGTTACCGGAGCGTTCATCCTTTTCCTCTATCTCTATGACAGGAGACGGAGGAACCTGGCAGCAGGAGCCGGGAGGAAATCAGGGACGGATGACTGCGGGGAGGCCGGGAGCCGCCCGGAGGCTTCCGCGGCGGCAGAAAGCCGTGCAGGCTGGCGGGACGACTGGCTGGAGGAGCAAGATGAAAAGAAAACTGATTAACCTGCTGTTCGCCCTGATATTCCTCATAGGCCTGGGGATATTCGCCTACCCCGCCGTGTCCGACCAGTGGAACGCCTACCGCCAGAGCAAGCTGATCTCCACCTACGAGGAGGTGGTGGCGGAGCTGAGGCCGGAGGATTACAGCAGGGAGTGGGGAGCGGTCCATGCGTTCAATGACGCTTTTGCCCAGAACGACTTCACCGGCGATGCATTTGGCGGGGAAAGCCCGGAGGGAGACGTCAGATTGGAGGACACGGAATACTGGAAAGTCCTGAATGCCGCAGGGAACGGGGTCATGGGGTATCTCACCATCCCGAAGATAGAAGTCCGGCTGTCCATCTACCACGGCACGGCGGATGACATCCTCCAGACGGGAATTGGACATGTGAGCGGCACTAAGCTCCCCATAGGGGGCGATGGCACCCACTGCGTGCTGGCGGCCCACAGAGGGCTTCCCAGCGCAAAGCTGTTCACGGACCTGGACCAAATGGAGCCGGGGGACCGGTTCTATATCCATATCTTAGATGAGGTGCTTGCCTATGAGGTGGACAGCATCCTGCCCATGATAGACAAGGACGACTTAGAAGCCCTGACCGGCGCCATGCAGGTGGTGCCGGGGGAGGATTATGTGACATTGCTGACCTGCACGCCCTATGGCGTGAACAGCCACCGCCTGCTGGTGCGGGGGAGCCGGACGGCCTACAGCGGCGAGGAGGAACCGGAGGAGAAGACCCCGGTGGGGAATATGGTGGAATCCATCCAGAGCTACTATATGCTCTACCTGGTACTGATACTGGCCATGATCATACTGATGGGCATCTTCATTATGACGGGCAAAGGCGTTAGAAGAAAAAAAGACTCGAAACGAGGGAGGGATGAACATGCGCAAGAAAAGCATTCCGATGAGTAAGATTCCGGCAGCCCTGGGCCTGGTGGCCCTGGTGCTGACAGTTGTCCTGTGCAATGTGCCCCGGGTCCAGGCTGCCCTGAAAGTGGATATGCAGGAAAAGGGCACATTGGCCCTGCGGCTGCCGGAGGACGAAAGCTCCATGGCCATGGACATGGCCCAGATTACGGGGGCGGACGGCACCGCAAACGGGGAGCTGAACGTACATGCATGGAAAGTGGCGGATATGCAGGAGACAGGAAAGTATGAGCTCTCCGAAGCGTTTGGCGGATTAGGCGTGGAAAGCGGCGCATGGCGGGAGAGGGACCTATCGGAGGATGGCTGGAAGAGCCTGTCCGAGGCGGCCGTGGCGCTGATCTACGAGCTGGACCAGGAGGGCAATCCCGTGGGAGAGCCCAGGATACCGGCCACATATGAGAGGGCCATCCATGTAGGGGAGGACGGAAAGCTGGCGGAGCCGGAGACCTTTACCGGTATGGATTTGGGGCTGTACCTGATTATGGTGGATTCGGCAGAGAGCCCGAAGTTCACGTATACGTTCACGCCTGTGATTGTGTCGCTGCCCTGGTCTGTGAACCAGTATGACGACGCTTCGGAGGATGACGCTTGGCAATACAGGAGGGAGGCATTCCTGAAGCCGGCCCAGGAGCCTCGCTATGGCAGCATCCGGATTGTGAAGACGCTGACGGAGCACAATGTCTCCCAGGGGGACGTGACATTCGTCTTTGACGTGGTGGCCAGGGAGAGCGCGGAGCCGGATGCCAAAATCGTCTACAGCAATGTGGTATCCCTTACCTTTTCAGGAACGGGCACAAAGGAAGCCGTCTTAGAGCACATCCCGGCGGGTGCGGTGGTGACCGTCACGGAAGTGTACAGCGGCGCCAACTGCGAGGTGACCCTTTCCGATGACGGGAGCAAGACTGTGACGGCGGAGGGGGATCCCATCGCTTTCGCCTTTGAGAATGCCTACGATGAGGAAGCAAAGAACGGCTACGGCGTAGAGAACCGGTTCCGCTACGACACGGAGCGGAACACTTACCAGTGGACCACAGACCGCCAGGACATGGCAGGCGCGGGCGCGGGCGAAGCCCAGGCCGGAGAGTAGGAGGTGGCAGGAATGAAGCGGACGAAGAAGACAGTGTGTGCGGCTGCCATTGCGCTGGCCCTTGTGGCGGGAGCCTCCGTGGGCAGCGCCAGGGCCTATTTCACCACATTCGCCACGGCGAAGGGAGGCCATCGGATTGCGGTGGGGACCAGGTCCCAGATTACGGAGCAGTTCTCCGACTGGACCAAGCATGTCCAGCTGGGCAATACGGGGACGGCGGAGTGCTATGTCCGGGCAAAGGCTTTCGCGGGCAGTATCTATGGGCTGGAGTACAGCGGCAGCCCTGGATGGCGGGACGGCGGCGACGGGTACTGGTACTATGACGAGATTCTCCCGGTGGGCGGGACCACGGGAGTGCTGGACATAAAGATCACGCTGCCTGCGGCCACGGTGGAGGACCCGGCGCTGGAGACCCCGCCGCCATACACGGAGGACTTCAATGTTGTAGTCATACAGGAATGTACTGCTGTACTGTATACGGAGGACGGCACCCCTTACGCGGACTGGGATGCGGTGCTGGACAGCGGCAGGGACAGCTATGGATGGGAAGGAGGCGAGGCGGATGAGTGACGGGAAACGGAAGAAGAGCATTCGGGGGAAAAACGGTTTCCTCCCCGGGACAGTTGTCCTGTTCGCGCTGGCCATAGCGCTGCTGTCCTTCAGCGCCATAGGCAGCACCCGGGCGGCGCTGACCTATTATTCGGAGACCTACACGGCCCAGATCGACGTCCAGAGCATCGGCGTGACCCTGCTGGAGAACGGGGAAGTGGCAGGGTATCGCGACTACACCCATGCGGACAATGAATGGAACGAGGCCTCCGGGGAGCTGCTGGCCCTGCCCGAGGGGGAGGAGTGGCAGATAGGGAGGACCTACCCGGAAGCTTTGAGCGTGCGCAACAGCGGCTCCATCGACGAGTATGTCCGGGTGAAGATATACAAGTACTGGGTGGACGAGGCGGGGAACAAGCTCCCCCATCTGTCCCCTGCCATGATAGACCTGCACCTGACGGGAGGCCATTGGCTTGTGGACGACAGGGCGACCACCGCCAACATGGGGCAGGGCGACCCCAGGGACGGGGAGACGATCGTGCTGTACTATGACAGCCCGCTGCCCGCGGCAGGGGAGGGCATGTACTATGAGACGGAGCCTTTCGCGGATTCGGTGGCCATAAAGAGCGACGTGGCCACGAAAGTGACGGAGGAGCGGATTACGGATGCCAACGGCTGGACCACGGTGCGGACGGCCTACGACTATGACGGGGCCACTTTCGTGGTGGAGGCCGAGGTGGACGCGGTGCAGACCCACAACGCCCAGAGCGCCATCAAGAGCGCCTGGGGCGTGGACGTGGAGGTGGCCGGGGACGGCACGCTGCGGCTGAGGTAGGAGAGGGAGGCCGATGCCTCCGGCCTTGCCGGGCGGATGCCAGGGGCAGACGGCCGTAGCAAGAAAAGGAAGAGGGCTGCTGAACCGGGCAGACGCCAGGAGCAGGCAGCTGCAGCAAGAAAAGGAAGAAGAGCTGCCGATTCGGACAGACGCCAGAGGCGGGCAGCCTCGGGCCGGGAGAGGGAAAGGGCGGCGCCGCCCCGGGTGAGGGCCCGGGACAGGCGGACGAGCAAGATAGATGCCTGCAAGCCAGGCGGATGGGAGTTGACGGGATGAAGAAGAGATGGATGGGGCTGCTGCTGGCCTGTGCCTTGGTGCTGGGGGACGGGGCGGCAGCCCGTGCGGAGGACTACAAGGGGGATCCGGGCTGGTCGGTGGAGTTCACGGGCAGCAAGATGGAGAGCAACTTCAATACCTCCGATATCAATGACGCCATATACGGCCTGCAGCCGGGGGACAGCATCGACATCTCCGTAGCGCTGCGGAACACGGCGGGCGGGAGCGCGGACTGGTGGATGGCCAACAAGGTGCTGCAGTCCCTGGAGGACAGCCAGCGGGTGGCGGCCAGCGGCGGGTATACCTATACCCTGGCCTACCAGCCTCCCCGTGGGGAGCTGGAGACGCTCTACAGCAGCGACACCGTGGGAGGGGAGCGTACCGGGGACATGGACGTGGGGGAGGGCCTGCATGAGGCCACAGAGTCCCTGAGCGAGTACTTCTACCTGGACACCCTGGGGACCGGGGAGCAGGGGACCATCTCCCTGACGGTGGCCTTAGACGGGGAGACCCAGGGGAACACGTACCAGGACACGCTGGCGAACCTGACCCTGAACTTCGCGGTGGAGGAACGCAGGGGCCCCATACCGGTGGGCGACGATGACGATGGCGGAGATGGAGACGGAGGCGACGACGGAGGAGACGATGGAGGAGGCGGAGACGGAGGCAGCGGCGGACCCGGAAGGGGCCCGGGAGGGCAGCCCCCCAGGACCAGCGACAGCAGCGACCTGATGCTGTACGTCTGGATTTCGCTGGCATCCGGCCTGGCGCTGTTGGCTCTGACCCTGTACAGCCTGCACAGGGCGGGGAAGAGAAAGGATAGGAAAGGGGGAGCGGAAGGATGAGGGAAGCGATGAGGACGGCCTGCCTGCTGGCGGCTTTCTGCCTGATGCTCTCCACGCCTATGGCCTGTCTGGCGGCGGAGAGGGACATCTACACCTACACGGTGACGATCAGTGCGGGAAATCAGGGAGTATTGAGCATCGAGGACGGCGTGTCCATATCCGTGGACGGCGGAGGGGACTATGCAATCAGCCTGGAGGACGGCGGGGCACTGGTGCGGATAACGGGGCTGACGGCGGCGAACCATGTCCGGTTCCTGAACAGCGCGGCGTCCGTCGGGGAGGACAGCAAGTACTATGTCAAGGGCATCCGCATGGCGGGGCGCGACGACAGCCTGGATCTGGCGTACTTCCAGGTGGAGAGGGATCAGGACTACGTGGTGGCCTACGGCATCCGTGGGGACATGGTGCAGTACACGGTGCACTATGAGGACGAGGCGGGGAGGGAGCTGTACCCGCCGCAGACGTACTACGGGAACGTGGGCGACAGGCCGGTGGTAGCGTACCTGTACGTGGAGGGGTACCAGCCCCAGGCGTACAACCTGACCAGGACGCTGCAGAGCGACGCCAGCAAGAACGTGTTCACCTTCGTCTACAGGCCCATCGCCACCGGGGAGCCCGGAGGCGGCACTGAGGGGCCTGGTGGCGGAGGAGCTGAGGAGCCCGGAGGAGGCGGAGCCGGGGAGCCTGGCGTCGGAGCCGGAGAGGGAGGAGGCGGCGCCATGCCCGGAGGCGGGGCCGCACCTGGGGATGCGGGCGCAGGAGCCGGTGCGGACGAGGCGGACGAGGACGGTGCAGCCACGCCGGAAGGCGGCGCTGATACCCCGGACGAGGACGGAGCGCCGGACGAGGACATGGGGGAAAACAACACCCCCCTGGGCGGGACGGAGCCCGAGGGGGATGACGGCCCGGAGGACCTGGTGAACCTGGACGACGGGGACACGCCCCTGGCAGGGCTGGATTCTGAGGGGGACGGCACGGTGGCCGGGGCCAACAGCAGATTAAGGAGGAACACATGGATCGCAGCCGGGATAGGGCTGGTGGCCATCATCGCCCTGCTGGCGGGAGCGTATGCCTACAGGCGCATGAGGAAGGCCCGGAGCGCGGAAGCGAAAGACTCCGGGGAGAAGGGCTGAGCAGGAGAAATAGAGCTGGGATGAAAGGCACTTCCCGGTGAAAGCCCGCGGGCCGGGAATCTTGGGGGAAGGTGTTGGACGGAAGGAAGCAGGGGGCTCCCGGTGAGGCCCTCTGCTCCTGCGCGGGGAGAGGCAGTCTGAATAGGGCAGGGCACAAGGACAGACTGCGAGGAAAGGCCAGGGATAGGGATTTGGGACACAAGATATGCAGGCTTTTGTCTGTGCTGATACTGGTGGCCGTGGTGGCAATCTGCATCCCCATGACAGTGCCCCAGCTGATGGGTTATGAGGTGTACGTGGTGGTCAGCGGCAGCATGGAGCCTGCCATCCCCGTGGGCAGCGCCCTCTACGTGGAGGTGGTGAGGCCCGAGGAGGTTGGGCCGGGGGACGTGGTGGCCTTCTACGACAGGGGCGCCGTCATCACCCACCGGGTGGTGGAGAACCATGTGGTGGAGGGGGAATTCATCACGAAGGGGGATGCCAACGCGGAGGACGACATGGAGCCGGTGGCATATGGGGCCCTGATTGGCCGGATGGTGCTGCAGGTTCCTTTTCTGGGGAGCGTCATGGCAGTCTGCTCCGGAACGAAGGGGAAAATCTACCTGGCCAGCGCCGTGCTGGGGGCGGTTCTCCTGCTCTGGGCGGGGAAGCTGCTTGACAGGGATGGGGAGCCGAAGGGCTGACTGGACAATGTCCGGCCGGCCTTTTTACGTTATTGCAATTATTCCGATGTAGATGTATGATGTAGAGGAGGACGTGCAGCCTGCCGCATTGCCATGGCGGACAGGCGGGATAGGGAGGTTGCTTATGAAGGGCATTGGTAAGGTACTCATCAGGTTGCTGACAGTGGCTTTGGCCGTGGTGTTCGTAGTGTCGGGATATCATGTCTGGGAGATTCTGCATGATAGGCGTACCGCGGAGACGGCCTATGAGGATTTGGACGCGTTCGTGCGCTCCGAGGGGACGGAAGCCGGGACAGAGACCCGGGAGGAGGAAGCCCAGGACGGGGCAGTATCTCTGGAGGATTCGCCCAGCGCCTTTCCGGAGGTGGATTTCGATGGCCTGCGCAGCATCAATGAGCAGGTGGTGGGATGGATATATGATGAGGCTTCCGTGATCAACTATCCCATTGTACAGGCCCAGGACAATGACTATTATCTGTACCGCATGTTCAACGGCGAGAGCAACCCCAGCGGCGCGATCTTCCTGGACTGCCACAACCAGAGCGATTTCTCGGATACCCACTGCATCATCTACGGGCACCATATGAAGGACGGCTCCATGTTCGCCGCCCTGGCCAACTACAAGAGCCAGGAGTATTATGAGGAACATCCGCAGATGCTCCTGCTGACCCCCGGCGGGAACTATACCATCGAGATATTCGCGGGATACGTGGCCAATGTGGAGGATGATGCCTGGGTGATGGGCTTCGCGTCGGAGGAGGACTACGAAAACTGGATAGCCTCCAGCATCTCCAAATCCCTTATCCGCGCCGATTTCACGCCCTCGGCCTCGGACCATGTGCTCACCCTGTCCACCTGCAGCTATGAATTCGAGGATGCCCGGTTCGTGCTGTTGGGGGTGCTGCGGGCAAGGTAGGGGGCTATAGGGATGTACGGCGCAGATGTTTATTCAGCTTTTTGTCAAATGTAAATACAGCCTCGCCGTTTACTGCGTGGTAGGCAATCGGAAGACAGTCCACAAAGTCCAGGGACGCGCCGGAAAATAAGTCTATTGCATATATGACACATTTGGCGTTTTCAATCTGAATTATGTCGGACAGACCATGGATGATAGATTTGATTTTATCTTTGGGAGTGGAATAGACGCTTTTCAATATATATACTACTTCAGCGATGACTTCCGGTTTTGTATACGCACCGGACAAAATAACTTCCACTGCGCGGCTGGCCATCTCTTCGTTATCGTTCAAAATAAATCTCAGAATCACATTGGCGTCAATCAACTGCATATTTTTCCGCAATTGCATGTTCGAAAGCGCCCTCCTCCCGTTTTATCAATTCCGGATTTGCATATTCGTGGGCAATTCCGAGCATGGACTGGACATCCGCCCGCCTGGAAGCAGAAATTTTAGACGATTTTCCATAGGCCTCAGAGTCTATGAACTGTATAAATGCATAGGCTACTTCAAGCTTATTGTCAGGCAAAGTTTCTAATAAGTCGATGGCTTTTTCTAAAGTTGACATATAAAATCCTCCTTCTAAGATATTATGCTATGGCTTTCTATGAATATAACATCAAAAAAGACAGAAATCAATAAGAATTCGTGAATAACCTTAAAAATCCTCCTTAAAACGTTACTTTTCACGGGGTGGGGAAAGCATAATTAATAATTGTGCAAAACGCTGAA
>CAMQOJ010000168.1 GCA_947003375.1 uncultured Lachnospiraceae bacterium | reverse complement strand
CAGGGCCCAGGACCGGGGGCAGACGCTGGCGGACAGCCTGGCGTCCGTGACAAGACGTAATTTCGTCAATCTGCCAGGGCCGGACGCCGGAGGGAGCCCTTCGGGAGCCTGCGGGGAGAGGCAGGGGCTGCAGATCGTCGGCCCTGCGCCTGCGTCCATCGGCAGAATTAATGATATTTTTAGATTTGTCTTCTATGTGAAATGCGCAAAATATGATAAACTGGTACAGATAAAGGATTTGCTGGAAGAGGAAATGCAAAAACGCCAGTCCGCGGATGAACTGGTGCAATTTGATTTCAATCCCATGAATACAATGTAAAGGAACAATCGGAGGGGACAGTGAAATGGCAATCAGGAACATACGGGAGATGGGAGAAGAGGTTCTCTCAAAGAAATGCAAGCTGGTGACGGAGATGACGCCCCGCACCAAGGAACTCATCGAGGATATGCTGGACACCATGTACGAATCCAACGGCGTGGGCCTGGCGGCGCCTCAGGTGGGGGTGCTGAAGCGCATCGTGGTGATAGACGTCACCGGGGAAGACCCCTATATCTTCATCAATCCCAGGATCGTGGAGAGCAGCGGCGAGCAGACGGGGATGGAGGCCTGCCTGAGCGTGCCGGGCAAGACGGGACAGGTCACCAGGCCCAATTATGTCAAGGCCGTGGCCCTGGACGTGAACATGCGGGAGTTCGAGGTGGAGGGAACGGAGCTCCTGGCCCGGGCCATCTGCCATGAGCTGGATCACCTGGAGGGGCATCTGTACGTGGAGAAGGTGGAAGGGCCGCTCCAGGATGCGGTGGAAGAGGACGACGAGGAGTAAAGCGTGAGAGGAAGTTCCAGGCCTGCAGGATACAAGGGCTGGCGGGAGGGATGGATGGGCCCTCGCGGGGAAGAAGACACAAGGGAGAGTGCTTTTGCGGGTTGCTGCAGACAGGAAGGCTGACAGGAGGTGCCGGGATGAAGATTGTTTTTATGGGGACGCCGGATTACGCGGCGGTGGCCTTAAGGGCCCTGATCGGGGCGGGGCATGAAGTGACGGCGGTGGTGACCCAGCCGGATAAGCCAAAAGGGCGGAGCAAGGAGCTGGTGCCCTCGCCGGTGAAGTTCTGCGCCCTGGAGAATGGCATTCCGGTGCTGCAGCCTAAGCGCATCAAGCGGCGGGAGGCCATAGAGGAGCTTCGCGGATATCCGGCGGATGTGTATATCGTGGCGGCTTTCGGGCAGATTCTCTCCCAGGAGATCCTGGATATCCCGCCCTGCGGCAGCCTGAACATCCATGCCTCCCTGCTCCCCAGATACAGAGGGGCCTCCCCCATCCAGCATGTGATCATGGACGGGGAGGAGTGGACGGGCATCACCATCATGCAGATGGACGCGGGGATAGATACGGGGGATATCCTTTATCAGCGGGAAATCGGGATTTCTCCCAAAGACAATTATGAGACCCTCCACGACAGGCTGGCGGCGCTGGGCGGCGAAGCTGTGGTGGAGGCCCTGGCGCTTCTGGAGCAGGGGAAGCTGGAGCCTGCAAAGCAGGACGAGGATTTGAGCTGCTACGCGCCGCTGATCGGGAAGGAGATGGGGGAAATCGATTTCTCCCGGGAGGCCCTGGCCATAGACCGCCATATCCGGGGCATGACCCCCTGGCCCAGCGCCTTCACCGGCTACCAGGGAAAGCAGCTGAAGATATGGCGGGCGGAACCTGCCATGGCGGAGGACGTCCGGGGCCATGTCCCGGGAGAGATCCTGCGGACGGAGAAGGACTGCGTGACCGTGGCTGCCGGACAGGGGGCGCTGCGGATCTACGAGCTGCAGCTTGCGGGGAAGAAGCGGATGTCGGCCCATGACTTTCTGCTGGGGGTGAAGATGCGGCCCGGCGAGGTTCTGGGGTAGTGTGGAGTGTGCCGATTTTAGCGCCGCCTGGGCGGCATGGCAGGAAAGGAGCGTTATCGTATGTTTTATTGGGATCCTACGTATATATTGGTGATTGTCGGCATGCTGCTGTGCATGGGGGCCAGCGCCATGGTGAACAGCGCCATGGCCAGGTACAGCAAGGTGCGCAATGCCAGGGGCATGACAGGGGCGGAGGCGGCCAGGCAGATTCTGAACAACGAGGGGCTGTATAATGTCCAGATTGAATGTCTGCCCTCGAACAGCGGAGACCATTACGATCCCCGTACCAACACCGTGCGGCTGTCCTCCGGCAACTACAATCACGCCTCCGTGACCGCGGTGGGCGTGGCGGCCCACGAGTGCGGCCATGCCATACAGCACGCTAAGGGCTATGTGCCGATCAATATCCGCTCCGCTCTGGTGCCGGTGGTGAACATCGCAAGCAGGCTGGGGATGCCGCTGATTTTCCTGGGCGTGATCCTAAGCTGGAACCAGACCCTGATCCAGATCGGCATCTGGGCCTTCGCCACGGCGGTGCTGTTCCAGTTGGTGACCCTGCCGGTGGAGTTCAACGCCTCCGCCAGGGCGGTGGCGAAGGTGGAGCAGTACGGGCTTTTGACCACCGAGGAGACGAAAGGCTGCAGGAAGGTGCTCACCGCTGCGGCCATGACCTATGTGGCGGCCACGGCTTCCGCCGGATTGCAGCTACTGCGTTTGGTGCTGCTCTTCGGGGGCAATAATAGAAGGAGAGACTGACAGTGGGAGTGAACGCGCGGGAGATTGTGCTGGATATGTTGCTGGCCCTGGAGCGGGAGGAGGACTATTCCCACAGGCTGATCAAGGCGGTATTGGACAAATATGACTATCTGGAGGGCCGGGAGAAGGCTTTCATCAAGCGGGTCACGGAGGGGACGCTGGAGCGGGGGCTGGAGCTGGATCATTATCTGAACCATTTTTCCAGTCTGCCCGTGGGCAAGATGCGTCCCCTGATCCGCTGCCTGATGCGCATGAGCGCCTACCAGCTTCTCTATATGGACGCCGTGCCGGACAGCGCCGTGTGCGACGAGGCCTGCAAGCTGGCCGCCAAGCGGGGCTTCGGGCGGCTGAAGGGCTTCGTCAACGGGGTGCTGCGCACCATTTCCAGGAACAAGGAAAACCTCCCCCTGCCGGACGAAAGGAAGTCCCCCATCCTGCATGATTCCGTCAGGTATTCCATGCCGGAGTGGCTGGTGGAGCTGTGGCGGCGGGAGTACGGCCCGGAGATTGCCGGGACGATTCTCCGGGGGCTGATGGCCATACGCCCGGTGTCCCTGCGCTTCCGGCTTGACACATCGGAGGAGGAGCGGGAGAGGCTCTGCGGCCTGATGCGGGAGCAGGGCATGAGGGTGGAGCGCAGCCCTTACCTGCCCTATGTGTACCTGGTGGAGCACGCGGAGGGGACGGAAGCACTGCCGGGATTCCGTGAAGGAATGTGCACTATACAGGATGTGAGCTCCGCGCTGGCAGTGGAGGCGGCGGGAATCGGCCAGGGGGACTTCGTCGTCGATGTCTGCGCCGCGCCGGGGGGAAAGAGCATATTGGCGTCCGAGAAAGCTGTTCATGGCAGGGTGCTGGCCAGAGACCTGTCCGGGGAGAAGCTGGAGCGGATAGCGGAGAATGTCAGCCGCATGAAGGCCGGGAACGTGGAGGCGCAGGTTTTCAACGCCACATCCACGGACCAGGCGCTTCTGGGGAAGGCCGATGTGGTATTGTTGGACGTGCCCTGCTCCGGGCTGGGGGTCATGGGCAAGAAGCGGGACATCAAATACCGGGTAAAGCCGGAGGGAATGGAGAGCCTGCAGGCGCTACAGAGGCAGATCGTAACGGCCAGCGCCGGGTACGTGAAGCCTGGCGGGACGCTTGTGTACAGTACCTGTACCATCCACAGCGGCGAGAACCAGGACATGGTGCGGTTCATCGCCAGGGAGTTAGGCTTTGAGCCGGTATCCCTGGAGGGCGCGCTTCCGGAGAGCGTCCTTGGGGGGAAGCGGCAGATAGCGGCACAGATGGAAGAGAGCGGTATAGCGCCCGCGGTGGCCCTGACGGAGGCGGAGGAGGCGGCATGCATACAGTTGCTGCCGGGCTTTGTGGAGGCGGACGGCTTCTTTATAGCCAGGTTCCGCAGAAAGCCGGAGGCCGTACAGCCGTGAAGGCCAGCAATCCGTACAGGGGGAAGATTCGCTCGGGGCCGCCCGGGGACCCAGGAAACAGTTTCGGTTTTCAGAAAAGAAAAAGGACAAAAGAATGGATAAAGGAATCAGTAAAAGAATCGATATCAAATCGCTGACATTGCCTGAGCTTACGGCAGAGATGACCTCCATGGGGGAGAAGGCCTTCCGGGCCAGGCAGCTGTACGAGTGGATGCATGTGAAGCTGGCCAGGGACTTCGAGGGCATGACCAACCTCTCCAAGGCCCTGCGGGAGGAGTGCAGGCAGCGCTTCACCTACACGGCCCTGCAGACAGTGCGGGTGCTGGAGTCCAAAATCGACGGCACGAAGAAATTCCTGTTCGAGCTGTCGGACGGGAACCTGGTGGAGAGTGTCTGGATGCGGTATAAGCACGGCAACAGCGTCTGCATCTCCTCCCAGGTGGGCTGCAGGATGGGCTGCGCTTTCTGCGCCTCCGGGATAGAGGGCCTGGAGCGCAACCTCACTCCCGGGGAGATGCTGGACCAGGTCTACGCCATCACGCTGGCTACGGGAGAGCGGGTGAGCAACGTGGTGGTCATGGGCACGGGGGAGCCTTTGGACAATTACAACAATTTATTGACGTTCATCCGGATGCTCACGGATGAGGACGGGCTCCACATCAGCCAGAGGAACGTGACGGTGTCCACCTGCGGCCTGGTGCCCCAGATGAAGCTCCTGGCCCGGGAGAAGCTGCAGATTACACTGGCACTGTCCCTCCACGCCACCACGGACGAGAAGCGGCAGGCATTGATGCCCGTGGCGAAGCGGTATTCCATCGAAGAGCTCATGGAGGCCTGCGCCTACTATTTCCAGGAGACGGGCAGGCGGATCACCCTGGAGTACAGCCTGGTCAGGGGAGTCAACGATTCGGAGCGGGACGCGGAGCGGCTCTGCCGCCTTGCGAGGCCCCTGCGCTGCCATATCAACCTGATTCCGATGAACCGTGTGAAGGAGCGGGAGTTCTCCCGGCCGGATGCCGACAGGATCAGGGCGTTTCAAAATATACTTGAAAAAAATAAAATTAATGGTAGTATAAGAAGGGAAATGGGCCGGGACATTGAGGGGGCCTGCGGGCAATTGCGCCGCGGACATATGTCCAGGCTTTAGACGGTATACCCGGCAGGGCGGGGAGAGAAGCGCCCTGCCGGGAGAATGGGATATTGGAGGAAATAAGGCGTGCTAAAGACATTTTCCGTTACGAATATCGGCAGAAAGAGGAAAATGAATCAGGATTACGTGTATTCGTCCGAACAGCCCGTGGGACATCTGCCCAACCTGTTCCTGGTGGCGGACGGCATGGGGGGACATAATGCGGGGGAATACGCGTCCAAGGTCACGGTGGAGACGATTGTGGAATGCGTGGCGGATTCCGCCCAGACGGATGCGCTGCGCTGTTTTGATGAGGCGATTCAGACCGCCAATGCGCGGATACGCAGGCTGGCGGCGGCATCCTATCTGCTTGCGGGCATGGGGACCACGGTGGTGGCGGCAAGCTGTGACGGGAACCGCCTGTCCGTGGCCAATGTGGGGGACAGCAGGCTGTATGTGGTGAGCCCCCAGGGAATCAGGCAGATTACCAGGGACCACTCCTGGGTGGAAGAGATGGTGCTGCGGGGCGGCATCGGCAGGGAGGAGGCCAGGAACCATCCTGACAAGAACATCATTACAAGGGCGGTGGGCGCCGAGGATACGGTGAAGGCGGACTTTTTTTCCGTGCGCCTGGAAGAGGGGGACATGGTGCTGATGTGCACCGACGGGCTGACCAATATGCTGGAGGACAGAGAGATACGGATGATCATGAACGGGGCCCGGGACATTGTGGAAAAGGCACAGGAGCTGGTGGAGGCCGCCAATGAGAACGGCGGCAAGGACAACATCAGCGTTATTTTGATTGAACCTTCCCTGCGCGATTGAATGGAAGAGAGGCATTCCTTGCATAGATTGGAGAACGTATATGGTTAAGATTGGAATGATGATAGGCGACAGGTACGAGGTGCTGGAGAAGATCGGCACCGGCGGCATGTCGGATGTATATAAAGCAAAATGCCATAAGCTGAACCGCTTCGTGGCGGTCAAGGTGCTGAAGCAGGAATTCAGTGAGAACGCAAATTTTGTATCGAAATTCCGGACAGAGGCCCAGGCCGCCGCCGGGCTGATGCATCCCAATATCGTGAACGTGTACGATGTGGGCGAGGAGAATGGCATCTATTATATCGTCATGGAGCTTGTGGAGGGCATCACCCTCAAGAAATATATCGAGAAAAAGGCCAGGCTGTCCTTCAAGGAGGCGGTGAGCATCGCCATACAGGTCAGCATGGGAATCGAGGCTGCCCACAACAATCATATCATCCACAGGGACATCAAGCCCCAGAACATCATCATTTCCAAGGACGGAAAGGTAAAGGTGACGGATTTCGGCATCGCGAAGGCCGCCACCAGCAACACCATCACCTCCAACGTGATGGGCTCCGTCCACTATACGTCGCCGGAGCAGGCCAGGGGCGGCTACAGCGACGAGAAGAGCGATATCTATTCCCTGGGCATCACCATATTCGAGATGCTCACCGGGCGCGTGCCCTTCAACGGGGAGACCACGGTGGCCATCGCCATCAAGCATATCCAGGAGGAGCTGCCATCGCCCAAGGAATTCATTCCGGAGATTCCCACCAGCGTGGAGGGCATCGTGATGAAATGCTGCCAGAAATCTCCGGACCGCAGATACCAGAGTATGCCGGAGCTGATCGCGGATCTGAAGCAGTCCCTGATGAACCCGGAGGAGGCCATCGTGCTGAGCGATCCCGACATGGAGGCGGGCACCCGGACGATTACGGACAGGGAGAGGGCCCAGATTAAGCGCCGCACTGCCTATCACGAGCGGGAGTATGAGGAGAGGGAGGAGCCCATGCGCCTGCGGTCCGAGGCGGAGCCCATATATGAGGACGAGGAGGAGCCGGAGGAAGACGACTATGACTACAATCCCAGGATGGAGAAGGTGACCACCTTTCTGGCGCTGCTGGCAGGCGTGGTCATCTGCGTGATTGTGGTAGTCCTGGCCTTGAAGGTCTTTGGGGACCGGGACGAGGGGGCAGAGCCGGACAGGCCGATCATCGCATCGGAGGAGGAGTCCCCCACGCCGTCACCAGCGGTTAGATACGTGAAGATGCCTGAGGTGAAGAACCGCAGCGTGGAGGAGGTCAGGAACGAACTGAAGGACCTGGAGATAGAGTCCCAGGTGGACTATGTGGAATCGGATGATGTGGAGATGGGAAAGGTAATCGGCGCGGACGTGGAGGCCGGTACGGAAATTCAGGTGGGAAGCACGGTAAAGCTCACCGCCAGCGCAGGCGCCCAGGGGGTGGAGGTGCCCTCTGTGACAGGCGATACCTACGAGGAGGCCACGGCCAAGCTGACGGCAGAGGGATTCACGGTGACGAGGGAGGAGGCGTCCTCCAATGATGTAGAGGAGGGACGGATCATCTCCCAGGTGCCCGCTGCCCAGACCAAGGTGGCAAAGGGCACGAACATCACCGTCATCGTCAGCCAGGGCAGGGAGAAGGTCCGGGTGCCGCATCTGATGGGGCTGACGGAGGCAGAGGGCAGAATGGAGGCCCAGGAGGCCGGGCTGCAGATAGGAGAAGTCGTCTATGAAAACAGCAACGAGCAGGGAGAGGGAAAGATATTCTACCAGAGCTATTCCAAGGGCTCATATGTGGATCCGGAGACCACGATTGACATCAAGGTGAGCACAGGGCCAAAGGCAGCCACCTATAAATGCAATGCCAGCATCCTGGCCCCCTCCGTGGAGGAGGCGCCGGACTACGCCTCCGGGACGGAAGTGTCCATCACGCTGGTCACAGATGACGGCAATGTGCTTCTGGAGACCAGGACGGCCAGTTTCCCCCAGGCGGCAAATTACTATGGGCTTACCGCTTCGGGAGGGACGATTACCATGACTTATACAGTGACCATAGAGGGAGAGCCCATTACGGATCCGGAGACAGGCGAGACCATCGCCCCGGAGCCCACCACGGAGGAGAGGAGCTTTACCAGGAGAATCGAGTTTGTAGAGGAGTAGCGGGGCACTGTCTTGGACGGCAGCCGATGTGGAAAGGCGTCATGAGGGGAAGAATCGTTAAAGGAATCGCAGGATTTTACTATGTATGCTGCGGCGACAGGATTTATGAGTGCAAGGCGAAAGGGGTATTCCGCAAGGACAACTTAAAGCCCCTGGTGGGGGACTGGGGGGAGATGGACGTGCTGGACC
>CAMQOJ010000167.1 GCA_947003375.1 uncultured Lachnospiraceae bacterium | reverse complement strand
CCCTTATATCTGAAAGTTCTTTGTCTCCGATTTTCACCGAGCCGCCATAGCCGCTGCCCCTCCCCATAAGGACTGCTGCCATGGTGGATTTTCCACAGCCGCTCTCCCCGACAATGGAAACAAATCCCCCTTTCGGGAACTGCATGGAGATCCCATGCAGGATTTCCCTTCCTCCGCAGGAGGAATTATCTTCATTAAAGGAATTCCCTCCATCGGAGGAATTTTCACCATAGGAAAAGCGCAGCCCGGTACAGACAATTTTACAGTCCTGCGGAAAGCTCCCTGTTTTCTCTTCTGCTTCGGGAAAATCCAGCAGACGGAAGATCTTATCGCTTGCCGCCATGCCGTTCATCGCAACATGAAAGAAGCTGCCAAGCTGCCGCATAGGGATGAAGAAATCCGCCGAGAGCAGGATAACCAAAAGACACCCTGAAAGGGTCACATTCCCTGCACGGAACTGCGTTGCCGCCATAATCACCCCTAATGCCGCACCCCCATAGGCAATCAGATCCATGACCGTGATCGAATTAAGCTGCATTGTCAGGACTTTCATGGTTATTCTACGGAACTTTTCCGCCTCGCGGTTCATCTCCTCATTCTTAAAACTGTCAGACTGGTAAATTTTCAGTGTCGTAAGCCCCTGCAGGTTTTCCAGGAAGGTATCTCCCAAAGCCGTGTACTGCCCCCAATATTTTGACAGCAGCTTTTTTGCCCATGTCTGCACCGCCGCAATCGATACAGGTATCAGTGGCACACATACAAACAGTACAACAGCGGACGGCACATTGACAAAGCACAAACAGGAAAACAATGTAAGCGGGGCAAGCATTGCATAAAAAAACTGCGGGAGATATGCCCCGAAATAGGTTTCGAGCTGCTCCACGCCCTCCACCGCTACCTGCACCACTTCCGATGTTTTCACCTGCTCATTGTAAGAAGCGCCCAGCCGCAGAAGTTTTTCATATATTTTTTCACGCAGTGTTTTTTTAACCGTTTTGGATGAGAGATATCCCATACGGCTTGAAAGAAGTGTGCAGTTATAACGAACCATAACTGCCGCCGCTGCTATAGCCGCCGTAAGGAACCCGTTGTTTTTATCTGCCGTTTTATGGAAAAGAGAAGCAAGCAGGCCTGTCACTGCCGTCATCATGACAATATTCGCCGCAAGGGAACACCACTGTGCCGCCACATTCCCTGCTATGTACTTTTTGCTTTCGCTGACTGTCCCGATCAGCCTTTTATTGATCATCATAAATTTACCTCCGCAATCGTCATTTTATAGGCAGCGCTTTCCCCATTCCAGCCGTCTGTGCTAGGATAACCTTACCAGAATCAAATACCCCGCTGCAAGCAACGGGGTATCAAGCTTGCAACGCTGCAGAGCAGCGGGGTATTTGACCCTCGCGGCATTCGCCAACTGGCCGTGCAAGCACGGCCGCTTGGCTCATTGCTCGCGGGAATAAATCAGCATACCCTGAAAGGAGGCCGGACATCTGATGAATTACATCCGTCACAAATCTGAAGAATCCGAAAACCGCCATCACTGCCGGAACAGCCCGAACAGCCCATTCTTCTCATAAGGCTCACTGATTACAGAAACAACACTGTATCCTGCTTTTGCAACCATATTTTTCAGTTCCTGCTCCGGGATCTCTTTTTCCGCAATTATGACAGTCCGCTTCTTTGCATGTGAGCTTGTCACTTTCTTTACCTGAAAGGCATTCCTTACAGCCTCATTGATATGCGCCTCGCACATACCGCAGGCCATCCCTTCTATGCCTACTGTTATCTTCACCATAAAACGTCCTCCTTTTCTTTCCTAATTATAGTTAGTAAAAACTAACCTATACCCCCAAAAAATGCGGCTGTTCTGTGTTAGTAGCCGCTAACTCATTTTTAAGTATACCTCTTACTCCTTGCTTTTGTCAATAGGATGGAAAATGATTTGCAGAATTTTCAGGCTCTGACCACAGCCTTATCACAGTCCTGTCACAATACTTATAGAAAAACAGCCCGCTCAACATAAAAATTGAGTTGATAATCCGTGCTTCCAGAGTTAATATGCGCCACTGAGAAAGGAGGATTTCGTCCGCTCTGATAGGATTTCAAAAGCCCCCACCTGGATCCGCCCTTGCCGTCCGCCTCCTCCACAATCGTGAAGGTGCCGATTCCCGTATATTTACCGGTGATGCACCGCCCTGCCCGCCTGTTCAGCCGACTCTATGCCCTGTCCTATCTGCTGACCGTTGGCCTCTACCGGCGAAAAGAATACTGATTCCAGCAGGAAAAGAGCCCCCTTCCGTCCCCATCCCCACTGACTGTAGTCTGTGCAGACCCGCCCCAATAAAATCTCAGGGAAAAAGAAAGGCCATCCCATGAAATCCCCTCATGAGACAGCCCCTAATACAGCCTGCTATATCCTGCCGTCCTACAACCCTACATCTTCTCCGGCGCAGAAAATCCCAGCAAATCGATGCAGGTCTCCAGCACGTCCCGGGTCAGCGCCAGCAGCGCGATCAGGCTCTCCCGCCTTGCCCCGTCCTCCTCGCTCAAAATCTTGGTCTCGTGATAGAAATGGTTGAAAGCGTTGGCCAAATCATAGATGTAAGCGCACACTTTATGTGGAGCAATCTCCTCCGCAGCGCTCTGGATCATGGTATTGAACTGCACCAGCGCCATCTCCAGCTCCTTCTCCGAGCTGCCCGCCGCTTCCAGGAAGGTGAGCCGCTCCGTCTTCCCGCCCTGCTCTTTATACTTATTTAAGATAGATTTAATACGCACAATCGTATACAGGATATAAGGCCCTGTATCCCCCTCAAAAGAGGTGAACCGGTCGATGTCGAACACATAATCCTTGGCGGCCTGGTTGGACAGATCCCCGTACTTCAGCGCGGACAGCGCCACTGTCTCCGCCACGGCCTTCGCCTCCTCTTCCGGCATCTCCCTGCCCTCCCTGATCTTCCGGTACATCTCCTCCTGGGTCTCCCGCACCAGGTTGTCCAGGCGCATGACGCCGCCGTCCCGGGTCTTGAAAGGCTTGCCGTCACTGCCGTTCATGGTGCCGTGCCCCAGGAACTTCAGCACCGTCTCAGGCTTCACCAGCTTCGTCTTCCGGGCGCAGCGGAACACCTGCTCAAAGTACAGATCCTGGCGCTTGTCCGTGATATAGATGATCTCATCAGGATCGTAAAGGCGCATGCGCTCCATAATAGTAGCCAAGTCCGTGGTATTGTACAGGGAAGCCCCATCAGACTTCAAAATCATGCAGGGTGGCACCTCCTTGGTGTCAGTCTCCTCCTTCACGTCCACCACCAGCGCGCCATCGCTGATATAGGCCCAGCCGCCCTCCTTCATATATGCCACCATCTCCGGAATCAAATCGTTCACATCGCTCTCGCCCTTCCACAGGTCGAACTCCACGTTCAGGCTGTCGTAATTCCGCTTCAGATCCACCTTGGACACGTCCACGATATGCTTCCACAGAGCCCGGTATCCCCGCACACCCTTCTGGAACTTGCGTGTGGCCTCCAGAGCCCTTGCCTTGAACGCCGCATCCTCCTTGGACTTGGCGCTGGCCAGGGGATAGATTTCCGCGAACTCCGCCTCAGTGATAGGCTCTTCCGCCGGATACTCGCCCTGGTAGCTCTCGTCAAAATACAGCAAATCCGGCTTGCGCTCCTGCAGCTCTGTAATCACCATGCCGATAGGCGTGCCCCAGTCCCCCAGATGCACGTCCCCGATGACCTCATGACCCGCAAAACGGCTGATGCGCTTGATGCTCTCACCGATGATGGCCGGGCGCAGATGGCCTACATGGAGGGGCTTTGCCACATTTGCCCCGCCGTAGTCAATCATTATTTTCTTCGGTTTTTCAGGCATTTCCAATCCAAATTTCGGTTCCGACTCCATGGCTTTCACCATGCCCAGCAGGAAGCTCTCGGAGAGCTTCAGGTTCAGGAAGCCCGGCGCCACGGCTGCCGCCTCCCTGAATACAGTGCTGTCCGCAAGCCGGGCCGCCACATCGTTGGCAATCATGATAGGAGCCTTCTTATACTTCTTTGCCCCCGCCATGGCCCCGTTGCACTGATATTCGCATAAATCCGGGCGGTTGGACAGGGTCACCCTGCCTAAAGCCGCCTCATATCCGGCCGACTCGAAAGCCTTTCCCATTTCCTCCGTCAATACATCCAGTATCTTCTTCATCTCGATTCTCCGTTCTTTTTATTTCGTTCTCAGGTGTGTTCCGCCTGATTCGCAACACCATTTTGCGTCAACATTCCGCCATGATTCCGTCCATTTCTGTGCGCCCGGAACCGGCAGCCGACACAATGCCTTTGTGTCAGCATTATACCCCAATTGCCCTCTTCCTGCAACATATTCTTTTCGAAGACCGGAACCAAGACCGAAACCGCACTGAAAAAAGCAAATCCGGGCCAGCCCTAAAAAGATTGTCGATTCCTGGAAAATAAAGGGTGACTTTGTGCCCCCCGTCTGCTATAATGAACCTATCCGGGGCAGGGAACGGCCGGATTGGTTTCCGTTTTGGATGACTGTATCTATCATTTTAAAGGAGGTGCATTTTTATGACAGACAATGAATTACTGCTGGCTCTGTCAGGCATGCTGGACAAAAAGCTGAAAGCCGAACTACAACCGATAAAAAATGAGTTACAGACAATGAAGGACGATATTGCGGACATGAAGGGCGAAATCGCAGACATAAGAAGCGAAATCGCAGGCATGAACGGCGAAATCGCCTCCATAAAGAGCAATATGCTGATAATGCAGAACGAAATCCGTCAGATCAAGCTCTGCCAGGAGAACATCCTCCTGCCCCGGCTGGACACAATCGAGTCCTGTTACTCCGACACGTTCAACCGCTACAGAACCTACGCCGACAAGATGGATTCCGTCTTCGAGGATGTGGAGCTGCTCAAGACCGTGGTCACCCACCATTCCGAGAAGCTCCAGAAGCTGGCCTGACGGACAGAGGCCCGAACCCTATATTCCCTGAATCATCATTCGCATTTTCAGGCAATCGTCACGATTGCATCAAATCATTTCCTACATAAGAATCCATCTATGGCCTGTGTCCCGTTTCCCTCCCACAACAAATAAACGGTTTTACGACCTGCATGCCGGCATAGGCCATATTGGACTGACACAACCGCTTCCCCGCACGCGACGCCCCACAGCCATGCTCCGCCTGCTCCCCTTTTCCGTTTCGTTCAGCCCTGCCGGGAAGCCTTGGAATATGTACAGCCACAGTAGTCCTGCCGGTACAGGCCATATCGGGCTGACAGCTCGACGGAGCGTTTATAGCCGTCCCTTTTCTTGAAATCAGAGGGCAGCCAGGCAATCCCGTATTCCTGGGCCAGCGCCTGTCCGATTTCATTGATTTTCCGTGCATTTTTCAACGGGCTGATGGTCAGCGTGGTGGCGAAAAAATCGAAGCCGCCCTCCGCGCCCCGTCCCGCCGTCTCCCGCAGCCGCAGGTCAAAGCACCGGAAGCACCGCTCCCCGCCCTCCGGGCAGCCCTCCAGCCCCTTCGCCATCGCAAAAAAGCGCCCGGGCTCATAGTCCCCCTCCACCACAGAAATCGGATGGCCGAGGAAGCCCTCGCCCTCATATGCCGGACTTTTGGGCATTTCGCCTCCGGGAGCCGCTCCTCTCCTCTCCTCATTATAGGCCGCGATCAGCCGCTTCTGCTCCTCCACCCGCTTTTGGTATTCCGACACGTCGGAGATGTTCGGGTTGAAGTAGAACACGGTTATCCGGAAATACCGGCTGAGATACTCCAGCACATAGCTGCTGCAAGGGGCGCAGCAGCTGTGCAGGAACAGCGAAGGCGCAGAAAAGCCCTCTGCACCCCGCAATCCGTCAATGATTTTCTCCAGTTCTCTCTGGTAATTTACATTTGTAGTCACGAAGCCCCTCCAAATCCATCCGGCCGGCCTTCCTCATTTCCGCACAGCCTTCTCCGCCAGCCAGTCCTCATACCGCTTCCCGGCCTTGCGCCAGTTGATCAGCCCGAACCAGCTCTCCACATAATCCGCCCTGCGGTTCTGGTACTGGAGATAATAGGCATGTTCCCAGACATCCACCAGCAGGATCGGCATATACTCCTCCAGATCCGGCACGTCCTGGTTGGATGTCTGCACAATGGACAGCCTGCCGTCCTTGTCCGCCACAAGCCAGGCCCAGCCGGAGCCGAACTTGCTCACCGCCGCCGGCTTCATCTGCTCCTTCCACTGCCTGTAGGAGCCGAAGTCCCGCTCTATGGCCTCCGCCAGCGCTCCGTCGGGCTCCTGTCCCGCAGGCTCCCGCATGGAGTCGAAATACAGCTCGTGATTATAGACCCCGCCGCCGTTATTGCGCACCGCCGTCTGTACGGCCCCCGGAAGCATGCTGATATCGGACAGCAGCTCCGTCAGGCTTTTCTTCTGCAGCTCCGGATAATCCGACAGCGCGCTGTTCAGGTTGTCCACATAGGTCTTGTAATGCTTGTCATGATGGAAGGTCAATGTCTCCGCGTCCAGCACAGGAACCAGCGCATCATATTCATAGGGCAAGGGACGCGCCACAAAAGGATATACTTCAGCTTTCATAAATCAGATACCTCTCAGTCCGCCGTCAAGGCTTTTTTCAGGCCCGGAGGGAGAAATCCCTGCCGGAACATTTACGGTTCTGTGGAAAGTATATGTAAATTTATCCCTTTTATTCAAAAATCTTCCCGGCCCCTGCCCACGCCATCCCACAGGTCCGCCTCCGCATCCCTGCATCTCACAGGCCCCCCGGCTCCTCCCTGCCAGGCTCGGCCGTCCTGCCGTGCCCTTTCCTGTAACAGGAGGGCGAAACGCCTGTCTCTTTTCTGAAAAATCCGGAAAAATGGCGATAATCCATGAAACCCAGGCGGTTCGCGATCTCCTGTATGGGCATGGCAGTGCGCTCCAGCAGCGACTGGGAAAGCGCGAGCCGCAGCGACAGATAGTATCGGTAAGGTGTCATGGCATAGGCCTCCCGGAAAAGATGGATGGCCCTGGAGCGGGACAAGGGGACGCAGCCCGCGATATCATCGATGGTAAGGGGGCGCGACGCGTTCTGTTCTATGAAGTTCTTCATGGCAAGCGCCCGGGACTGGCCGCAGGCTTCGCTGCCCAGAAAGACGGAGAGGGCCTGGACATACCTGTGCAGGAGCAGCGCCAGCTCGCCCCCCGCGCGGACCGGCTCCTTCTCTATGGCGTGGAAAATGGCAAAGAGATGGCTGCTGTCGGCGAAAGCCGGAATCTTCAGCACATTCTCCAGCCGGTAGTCGGAAAGCAGATGCCTCACCAGGCTCCCGCCCACATTGAACCATATCTTCGTCCAGGGATCCTCCGTGTCCGAATAATAATGATGGCATCTTCCCGGCTGCAGGATGTAGGCGTCCCCCGCCGCCACAGTGACGCTTTCCCCATCCTGACGGACATGGCCCGTCCCGGAGATGACATATTCAAAGACATAATGATCCCCCCGGGGACGGTATATTTCATACAGCGGGTCAGGATAAGTAATGCCCGCCAGGCCGGGCGCGAAACTGGCCGATACCTGTCCTGTATAGACGGCATATTCTTCTCCTCTTCCCTGTCGGAAGACCGGCTGTGTGTCTGGCATGATATCTCTCCTGGTTCCGGCGGCGCCTTTTATCTGCTTTTCCTCCTATTATACATCCTCCGGTCCCGAAATGGAATAGCCATAGCACTATTTTGTACATTTACGCAACTAATTTCCATGGAAAAAGAGGCCGGATGCGACTATACTATATCTGTCCCGGAAAACGGCAGACAGGACATATGCAGGAAGCATACGCAGAAAACGAGAAGAAGACAGGAGGGTCTTGCAATGGCACAAGCGGCGAGAACAGAACATCCAAAGCCCCAGATGCAGAGGGAGCACTGGCAGAACCTCAACGGCGAGTGGGATTTCGCCTTTGACTTCGGCTGCAGCGGCGTGGAGCGCAGGTTTTATGAAAGGGACGGACTGGACAGGAAGATTCAGGTCCCGTTCTGTCCGGAGAGCGACTTAAGCGGCATCGGATACAAGGATTTCATACCGGCGGTATGGTATCAGAAAAAAGTGGAGCTGACCAAAGAGCAGCTGGAGGGACATGTGCGCCTGCACTTCGGGGCGGTGGATTACGAGTGCCGTCTCTGGGTGAACGGTCAGGAGGCCGGAACTCACAGGGGCGGATATGTTTCCTTTAGCTTCGACATCACCAGATACGCCAAGGAGGGCGCAAACGTGCTGACCCTCTACGCCAGGGACGACACCCGCAGCGGCAGGCAGTGCAAGGGGAAGCAGAGCGGCCTCTTCCATTCCCATGGCTGCGACTACACCCGCACCACGGGAATCTGGCAGACCTGTCTCTTATACACATCTGACGCTGCCGACGAAGAGACTCGTGTA
>CAMQOJ010000166.1 GCA_947003375.1 uncultured Lachnospiraceae bacterium | reverse complement strand
CACCAAGACCCATGCCAAAACTACCACAGATTATTATTACATCATCCTGACCAGGGACGGCGAGGCGCTGGACGACCGCTTCCTGTCCATCAAGGTTCCCGCCAGATACGGGAGCGAATTGGACGCCATGGCACTGGCTACCGTGGAGGGCCGCGAGACCACTCCCATGACCTTCTACGGCAAAATCAAGAAGCTGGACAGCGAAGAGATGTATTATTTCAAGGATTTCTTCAAGGATGTGGATTGGACGGATGAAGATATCGAGGCGGAGACGCTTCCTTATTACATTGATTACATCTGGCAGCCTGCCACCATGATCTACATAGTGCTGTTCGTGGCGGGCGTCGTCCTCCTGATCTACGGCATCATCCGGATCGCCAGCGCGGCCAGCGGCGGCTCCCTGAAGAAGCTCCACAAGGACATCGCGGACGCGGGCTTCACGGAGAGCTCTGTCGAATCCGATTTCAGGAACGCCAAGTTCTTCGACAAGAAGGGCACGCTGCGGGTGGGCAAGCTGATGACCTACTATATGTCGGGCTCCATCCCCAGGGCGATCCCCAACAACAAGATGATGTGGGCTTACCAGAATACCGTGACCCACCGCACCAACGGCGTCAAGACCGGCACCACCTACAATGTGATGGTGTACGGCGAGACCGCTCCCAAGGGCCTTACCTTCGCCGTGGCCAACGAGGCCGTGTCCCAGGATATGCTGAACTATTTCAACGCCACGCTGCCCTGGGTGGTGGTGGGCTATTCCGATGAGCTGAAGAAGCTCTACAACAAGGACCGCGCCCAGTTCCTGCAGCTGCGCTACAATAGCTGCGAGCACACGGCAGTGGATCCCGACCAGGCAGGGTCAGCCGCGGACGGGCAGATGTAAGATCTGGCAGGGCCTGATATCCATGTATGCGAAACTCCGGGAAGTCCGCCTGCGGGCGGGTTCCCGGAGTTTTTCATCCATGTCCATTGCATTTCTCCTGCAGCAGCATGGTAACGGCAGAGGCTTGCCGCCATGTTGTCCGATATTCGATTTCTTATCGATACCCTTACCTCACTTTATCTGGCGTCACGACAAATGTAGCGATTTTGTCAGAAGTCCCTATCCATTCCTTGTAAGAAACCTCCAGTTCGCTCCAGCTTGGGCTGACTTCATATTTCAGACATCCTTTCATCTTTTTGCCCGCCGCGACATCTCCTGCCAGTTCTCCATATCCCTCTGGATCATTCACTGTTATGACAGAGCTTGTACTGTATCCATCCAAGTAGGATTCCAGGAAGAGGTAGTTGAAATAATCGTCCTTGTTTGAAACATTTTCTACCTCAAAGAACAGAACAAGATATTTCTTCCCATCCGCCGGGACATCATTATAATATTCCCCGCTTATCTCATCATACATTTTCGCAGATTCCAACTTGATCTTCCAATCATCTCCTGAAATTGTATTTCCAACAGAATACTGCTTAGGAGAATTGTTATTACCCGCTATCTTTGGTCTGTTCGGGGTATCGCTGCCTCCGAAAAAAGCCGCTATACCGATTATCCAAAGTCCTGAAAACACCAATGCAAGAACAGAGCAGACTTTCTTCCTGTGCTTATTGATGCACAGGTCCACAATCCCAAGCACAAGCCCGACCACGGAAAAGCACCCTAACAAAGAAAACACCAACGCGGTGATGCTCAGGCCGGACGGCCCGCCCTTTATGGGAGCCGCCGGGAGGCTCCTTTGAGCCGTCGTTGTCCCTCCGCTATTCTGCCTTGTCTGCGTTGCCGTCCATGTCTGCCTCGGCTGTGCCCCCTGTCCCCTCCCCTGCTGCCGCAGTCTTTCCAGCCTCTCCATCCTTGCGGATTCCGAGTTGTCGATTCCATCACTGACCAAATCGATTTTACATATCGGACACTTTACACGGCTGTTCTCAAACTCCCTCCCGCACTTTGGGCATACTTTAGCCATATTGCTCTCCTCACTTTCGTGTTTTTGTCTTACTCCTGTGCTCCACTGGTGCGCAGCAGCTCCATCCCCTGCTCCTTCAGCATGGCATTCACGTCCAGGATATTGCCGGCGTGGCGGTTGAAAGCTATCATCAGGACGGCATCCCGCGGAATCCTTGCGTACAGCGGGGACATGCCATAGAGCATCAGGGCGTGCTGGGTCTCCTCCAGCGTCAGCTCCGCGGCATAGCAGATGCGCAGTATCACGTCCCTCTGGCGGGTGCGCTTCTCCCCGGACAGGAGCTTGTAGCCATAGCGCTCCGGGATATCCGCCTGGATGAAGATGTCCTGCTGGCGCAGGTTCTTCTCCCGAATCAGCTCCTTTATGTAGGCGCAGAAGGGCCTGTCCTCCCGCAGGAGGCTTTCTTCGTTCTCCTTCAGGTATTTTCCGGCTTCAAAGGTGTAGGCGTTCTTTAGGATGTCCTCCAGTTTTTCGGTTGATTTCCCACTCATTTTATCTTTCTCCTGATACCAGTATGTCTCATGCCTTCTTCCTGTCGTCCCATCTGCTCCACCACTCCACCCCGAGCCAGACGGAGTCGACAATCCAGCCAATCGTCAAACAGCCACATGTGAAAAGCCACAGTAGCCCCGTCCCGGACTTCTTCAGATAAAATCTGTGCACGCCGAAGTATCCCAGGAAAAGACATAGCCAGAATGCCGTCCGCACCGTTTTGTAGGACTCCTCGTCCTCCCATGTCCATTTCGCATTTGCAGGCGCTGTCCCCGAGTCGGCAATCCGCTCCGTTGGGCGCGCAGCCGAAACATCCGCTGTGTTCACTCGCTTTTCCCTCACCATCGCAAGAGCGGCTTCCGGTTCCAGCATGTCATATTCCTCATCATAATTATCTATCAAATCTTCCAGATATTTTCTGTCCCACAGCCTTACCCCCGTGGTATCTGCCAGTTTCTTGGCCTGTTGGGTAAATGCACTGTTCGTGATGACAGCCGCGGCATCATAATGATAGTATTCCATTCCCGATGCCGCCTCCTGTACTGCCTTGACGCCGACTGTAGAATTATATCGTTTACATTGAATCGCATATCTTGTACTCTTCCTCCTGGCCAGGATGTCAATACCGTAATCACCGCTGCCCTGGGTGACTTCCACATCCCGCCATCCGTTATGCACAAGCAGATCGGCGACTGCATATTCAAATTCATGGCCTTCCATTGCGTCAAGCTGTTCTATTGTATACCTCATGCCATTCCCCTCCTAAACTTGTGTTAATGATATATGAATGTTTTCCCGTTTAAAATATATCGTCTATCAATTGATGGTATCTTTGACTTGCGCCCCTCCCTGCGGCAGATTATAATAATTCTATCAGTTTCTACCGAGGAGGAGTCCCATGACGCTCACAGATTACCCAACCCTGTCCTGTTACGAAAAGGTGGCCGACATCCATCCGGCTCACGGCGTCTGCCTGGTGCAACATCAGAAGACCGGCAGATTCTATGTCCGGAAGGCCCTGGGCGTTTATAATTTTCCTGTATTCCGTCAACTCATGGAGCATCCTCTGCCCGGCATCCCCCGCATCTATGACGCCGTGGAGGAGGATGCCGTATTGACCCTGATAGAGGAGTACATCCCCGGCACCAGTCTTCAGGAGCTCCTGGATGCCCAAAAGGCCCTGCCGGAGGCTCAGGTCGTGGAGTACATGGTACAGCTGTGCGGCATCCTCCATTCCCTGCACAGCTGCAATCCCCCTATCATCCACCGCGACTTAAAGCCGGCCAACATCATCGTCACCTCAGACGGCATCCTGAAGCTCCTCGACTTCAATGCCGCGAAATGCGCCGGAGGCGCTTCGGCAAAGGATACCGTGCTCATGGGCACGCCTGGCTTTGCCGCACCGGAGCAATACGGCTTCGGCGCCTCCGATGCCCAGACGGACATCTATGCCCTGGGCATCCTCATGAACCTGCTGCTCTCCGGAGAGCTTTCCCACGAATGCACGGTCTCCGGCCCACTGACCTCCATCATACGCAGATGTATCATGATGGAGCGCTCAGAGCGGTATTCCTCCGCTCTGGATGTGCAGAAAGCCCTGGAAAGCTGGCAGCGGAAATCCCGGCGGCAGGCAGATGCGGATGGCTGGAAATCCTTTCTGCCGCCGGGCTTCCGCAGACAGAACGTGCTCTTCATGCTCCTGGGTGCAATCGGGTATCCCATGATGTTCTGGGCATGTCTGACCATGGAGGTGGAGGACGTATCCGGCCCCAGGCAGCAGCTGGAGCGCATCCTCTCCCTGCTGTTCTTTTTAAGCGCCACTTTCTTCTCGGCAGATTACAGGGGCATACACGCCCGCACCCCGCTCTGCCGGAGCCGGAACCTGGCCCTGCGCATATTGGGCATCGCGATTGTGGATTTCCTGCTCCTTTTCTTCTTTGTCATGGTTTTGACGATGTATGACACTGTCTTGCTCTGAATTTCGCCATTCAGACCGGAAATATGTGGTCAAAAAAGAGACTGCCTCTGCCAGTCCCCTTTTCTTATGCCTTGTCCGCCTACTTCTTCCTGCTGGAGACGAATGCCAGCGCAGCGCACACAAGGCACCAGATCGACCATACAATCAAATCCTTATAAATCCCAAAGCCCGCGAAGCCGATGAGGGCCGCAAGCCCGTACAGCACAATCAGGGCGATGTCCCCGCCTTTCTTCTGGGAGCCGCGCGTGGAAATGGACACGATCCCGCCCGACAGCATCAGTATCCCCACAAGAATCCCCGCGCCCCCGCTGGTTCCGCCCTGCCCGGCAATCGCGTCCAGCACTCCGGCAGCGCAGGACTGGACCATCACCACCAGGAACAGGACTGTGGACAGGATACCGGACACCAATTTCCATGTTTTCATATCAATGCCTCCTTCACATTTGTTATGAAGACATTATAGCAAACCGGAAACCGATCCGTTGCCCCCGCTGCGGTGGCAAAATGGCGCAGGCCGCCACAAAAAGGCAGCCCGCGCCATCGCTCAGACGACTATCTCCAATATCCTCTTTCCGCCCCAAGCCGCTTCCTTTATCCCGGCTTTTTTCTTCTTGCTGAAATCGAAGCTCAGGAGATATCCCTGGTCTCCTCCGCCAGGAAATAATCATACAGCTGGCTCTCAAAAATCCGGTTGGCCACTGCCACGCTGCCATTCCGGTTCACGATGAACCCGAACATTTTCCCGATACTGACACTTCTGTCATATTCATGGTAAGGGTAGTCCTGCCCGCCGAACAGAATATTTCCCAGCATCCCATGCAGTTCAGGGTACTCCTCCACATGCTTGACCATATCGTCATACAGCATATTGGGGCCCTTGACCAGCTGCCTCACCGCGGCCAGAATCCCGTTTTTCGTCCATGCAGCCCCGGGGGCGGGGAACTCTTCGCTTCCGGCTATTTTCTCATCCACGCATTTACATACATAGGAAACCAGATAAGGATACCCCTTCGTATAAGAATAAATCAGATCTGCGATTCCCTCTACGTCCATTCCGGTATGGCAATCCTTCTCATACTCTGAAAGCATTCCAGCAATGCCCTCCCTGGAAAAGCTCATGTCCACCGTAAAGTCAGCCGCTATGTTCCACGGGCTATTGTATTTCGGCTCCTCCCCGCTGCGGAATTTCAGTTTGAGGTTTTTGATATCATATACCCCCGCTAAAATCACCGACCGGAAGGACCGGTCTCTGCCGGCCGCCTGGGCGAGGTACTTCTCCCGCAGCAGCCCCAGAAAAGAAAGGAAAATCTGATTGTCCGCGCTTTTATCCACCTCATCCACCATCAGGACCACCGGCCTTTTACAGGCCCTGCAGAACCTCGTGATCTTTCGGTTCAGGGAATCCAGGGGGAGCTCCACCGATATGGGCTCCCGCCAGATATCGGCCGCTTCCTCCGGGACCTCATTTTCCTCCAGGGCCACCTCCACTTTATTCGTAAGTCCCCGGGCGAAGGCATAGAGGGAAACAAAACAGTCGTCCGCAGCCTCGAAGCTGATGGGCAGCACAATGTAATCCCGCTTCAGCCTGACGCACAGCTGTTCCATAGTAGTCGTCTTTCCGAACTGCCTGGCTCGGTTTATGGTGAAATATTCTCCGTTCTCCACATAGTCCCTTGCAATCTGCTCTACGACATTGCTGACATCCACCATGTAGTGAAGCCTGGGCACACAGATGCCTGTGGTCTGAAATCTTTTTCGGTTGCCCATGAATCCGCCCCCTTTCCCGGTATGCCCTTATAGCTTACCATATCCGTCAGCCGTTGGCAACCGGTGCGGGCGGCGCTTCTCAGCCTCGGGATTACCCCCGCGGACAGTCCATGCGGGCGGCCGCTTTGCTTCCTATCCCTCCTGCTTCCGGTACTGCACCGGCGTCAGCCCGTAATTCTTCTTGAACAGGCGGTTGAAGTGCTCCACGTTCTCATACCCCACCTCCGCGGCCACGGTCTCCACGGTCTGATCCGTCTCCCGCAGCAGCGTCCTGGCCTTCTTCATGCGCTCCTTGCGCACAGCCTCCTGGAAGGTCATGCCCGCCTTCTCCTTGATGTACTTGGACAGGTAAGGCTTGGAGAGGTGGAACTCCTCGGACAGGGTGTCCAATGTTACATTCATGTAATCATTCTTGATGAAGCTGATAATCTCCACGATCCGCGCTTCCCGCCCCTCGGTGATGTGCTGCTCCACGGCCAGCTTGTTGGCGGCGGAGGCCAGGGCCGCGATGGAGGCCTTGATGATGTCCTCGTCCACGCCTACGCCCCAGTAATGCTTTCCCTCGCACAGAATCGCCACATAGGCCGCTGCCCTGGAGCTGGAGCCCTTGGAGATGGCATGCTCCTCATACACCGCCAGCTGGTAGCTGACGCCCAGGTAGGTCTTGATGGCATTGCTCACCGCGTCCAGACGCCCGTTGCCCCCTGCCCGGATGAGCCGCCTGTCCCCGTTCAGCTCTATGGTCACCTCCGCCTGGATGCCCTTCTCCTGCCGGAAATGGCACTCGGGGATGGAGAACACGTTCTGCAGATTGATGTAGTTCTCCTCGAAGATGGCGTAAATCTCCGAGGGGTGCAGCTCCTGATGCCGTCTGTCGGACACGCCCTTGATGAGATACCCCACTTCCTCCTTCATGGCCGCCGGCAGGGAGAAGCCGAACTGCTGCTTCAGCACAAAGGCCACGCCGCCCTTGCCGGAGACGCTGTTGATTCGGATGACATCGGACTCGTACTCCCTCCCCACGTCCTTCGGGTCGATGGGCAGATAGGGCACGTCCCAACGGTTCCCGCTCTTTCCCTCCTTCAGCCAGTTCATGCCCTTGCTGATAGCATCCTGGTGGGAACCGGAGAAAGCCGTGAACACCAGATCTCCCGCATAGGGCACCCTCTCGTGGACTTTCATGCCCGTGAAGCGCTCATAGGCCTCCCGCACCTGCATGATATGGGAGAAGTCCAGCCCGCTGTCCACGCCGTGGCACATCATGTTCACCGCCACGGTGACGATGTCCACGTTTCCCGTGCGCTCCCCGTTGCCGAACAGCGTCCCCTCCACCCGGTCCGCCCCGGCCAGGATGCCGAACTCCGCATCGCTGACGCCGCAGCCCCGGTCATTGTGGGGATGGACGCTCAGGACCACGTTCTCCCGGTATTTCAGATGCTTGTGCATATATTCTATCTGGCAGGCAAAGACATGGGGCATGGCCACCTGCACCGTGCTGGGCAGGTTTATTATTGCCTTGTGGTCAGAATCCGGCTGCCATACGTCCAGCACCGCGTTGCAGACCTCCAGGGCGTACTCCGGCTCGGTCTGGGAGAAGCTCTCCGGACTGTACTCGAAGGTGAAGCTGCCGTCCGTCTCCTCCGCCATCTCCTTTAACAGCTTCGCACCGTCCACTGCCAACTGCTTGATAGCCGCTTTGTCCTTTTTGAAGACCTGTTCCCGCTGTTCTACAGACGTGGAATTATAGAGGTGCACCACCGCGTGGGGAGCCCCCTTCACCGCCTCGAAGGTCTTGCGGATGATGTGCTCCCTGGCCTGGGTCAGCACCTGGATGGTCACGTCGTCGGGGATCATGTCCCTCTCGATCAGGGCCCGGATGAAATTGTACTCCGTGTCAGAGGAGGCCGGGAAGCCCACCTCGATCTCCTTGAAGCCGATGTCCACCAGGAGCCTGAAGAACTCCAGCTTATCCTCCAGGGGCATGGGATCGATCAGGGCCTGGTTGCCGTCCCGGAGATCCACGCTGCACCAGACGGGGGGCTTCTCGATGGTGTCCTTCCTCACCCAGTCGTAGGTCACCTCCGGGGGCATATGGTAAGTTTTGCCGTATTTCTGGCTGATTGCGGTCTTATTCATATTCTGCGTCCTTTCCTCTCTGTGCTCTTGCACCGCGCGCAGGCCTGGGCTGCTCTGTCGATTTTGCTGCGCCCGCCGGTTATGTAGCTGCGATGCCGATTTTAAAATGATAACCCAGATTTCATCCCGCCGCAAGTATCTATTTAAG
>CAMQOJ010000165.1 GCA_947003375.1 uncultured Lachnospiraceae bacterium | reverse complement strand
GCGCCAACGGCGCGGGGAAGTCCACCTTCCTGCGGATTCTCTCCGGCGACCTGGAGACCACCAGCGGAACCATCGTCATCACCCCCGGACAGCGGCTCTCCGTGCTGGAGCAGGACCACTTCAAATACGACGATTATTCCGTCATGGATACGGTCATCATGGGCAACGCCCGCCTGTATGAAATCATGAAGGAGAAGGACGCCATCTATGCCAAGGAGGATTTCTCCGATGAGGACGGCATCCGGGTCAGCGACCTGGAGGCGGAGTTCGCGGAGATGGACGGCTGGGAGGCGGAGTCCAATGCCGCCATGCTGCTCAACGGCCTGGGGATAGACACGGATTTCCACTACACCACCATGAAGGAGCTGGACGGCAGTCTAAAGGTAAAGGTGCTGCTTGCCAAAGCCCTCTTCGGCAACCCGGACATACTGCTCTTGGACGAGCCCACCAACCATTTGGACCTGGACGCCATCGCCTGGCTGGAGGACTTCCTAATCGACTTTGAGAACACAGTGATTGTGGTGTCCCATGACCGCTATTTCCTGAACAAGGTCTGCACCCACACCGCCGACATCGACGACAACAAGATACAGCTCTACGCCGGCAACTACGATTTCTGGTACGAGTCCAGCCAGCTGCTGGTGCGCCAGATGAAAGAGGCCAACAAGAAAAAGGAGGAGAAGATCAAGGAGCTGCAGGAATTCATCTCCCGCTTCTCCGCCAATGCCTCCAAGTCCAAGCAGGCTACCTCCAGAAAGCGCGCCCTGGAGAAGATTGAGCTGGACGATATCCGGCCCTCCAGCCGCAAATACCCTTACATCGACTTTCGCCCCGACCGGGAAATCGGGAACGAAGTCCTCACAGTGGAGCATCTGTCCAAGACCGTGAACGGCGAAAAGGTCCTGGACGACATCTCCTTTGTCATGGGGCATGACGACAAGATTGCTTTCGTGGGAAGCCAGGAGTTAGCCAAGACTACCCTCTTCCAGATCCTCATGGGGGAGCTGGAGCCGGACGATGGGCAATATAAATGGGGAGTCACCACCTCCCAGGCCTACTTCCCCAAGGACAGCACCGCGGAATTCGACAATGACCTGACCATTGCGGAGTGGCTCACCGGCTACTCTCCCGTAAAAGATGTGACCTATGTCAGAGGGTTCCTGGGGCGGATGCTCTTCTCCGGGGAGGACGGGGTGAAGAAGGTGAAGGTGCTCTCCGGCGGCGAGAAGGTGCGCTGCCTGCTGTCCAAGATGATGATCAGCGGGGCCAACTGCCTGGTGCTGGACGAGCCCACCAACCATCTGGACATGGAGTCCATCACCTCCCTGAACAACGGCCTGATCAAGTTCCCGGGGGTGGCCCTGTTCTCCTGCCATGACCATCAGTTCGTCCAGACCACGGCCAACCGCATCATAGAGCTGCTGCCGGACGGACACATGATAGACAAGATCACCACCTACGACGAGTACTTGGCAAACGATGAGATGGCAAGGAAGCGCACCGTCTTCACCGCCCAGAAAGACGAGGACGACAATTAGGGGCAGCGGATTGGAAGAATGATGCAGGCCGATCGCCCTACAGAAAAAAGACAGGAGATACCAGATGCTGGCAGTAGATCTACATGTCCATTCCAACCGTTCCGACGGAAGCTTCACACCGGCCCAGCTGGTGGACTATGCCCGGGAAAAAGGGCTTGCGGCCTTTGCCCTCACGGACCATGACACCATAGACGGGCTGGAGGAGGCCGAAAGCTACGCGGAGAGCCTGCGGGCATGCGGCGGAGCCGAGACAGAGGGCCGGAGCGCCTCTCCCCAGGCTCTGACAGCTGATTTCGGGAGGGCGGCCGCCTGCGGGACGGCTTGCCCTGACAACGCGCCCCCCTGCTCCCCCATGGACTATGCCTCCAAGCATGCCGGCCAGAATCCGGTGCCCGAAGTCATCCCAGGCATCGAGTTCTCCACGGAACATCAAGGACAGGACGTGCATGTGCTGGGACTCTATATCGATCGCCGCAATCCCGTCTTCCGAAAAAGGCTCCAGGATTTCGTGGATTCCAGGGCCCTCCGGAACCGGAAGATGTGCCGTCTCCTGACCCGGGCCGGATTTCCCGTGACCTACGAAGCCCTGCTGGCCAGATTCCCGGATGCCGTCATCACAAGGGCACATTACGCCAAGTACATGCTGGAGCAGGGCTATGTGAAGAGCATGGCAGAGGCTTTCGACCGATACATAGGCGATGACTGCCCCTGCTTCATCCCCCGGGAAAAGGTGACGCCCCTGAACGCGGTGGAATTGATTCTGTCCGTGGGAGGCGTCCCCATCCTGGCCCATCCAATCCTCTACCATATGAGCGACGAGGCCCTGGATGCCCTCACTGCCCGGCTGACGGAGGCGGGGCTGGCAGGCCTGGAAGCCGTCTACAGCACCTACGCCCCTTCCGATGAGCGCAGGATGCGCAGGCTGGCGAAGAAGTACGGGCTGCTCATCAGCGGCGGCAGCGATTTCCACGGCGCCAACAAGCCAGGGCTGGATTTGGGAACAGGCTACGGAAGCCTCTTCGTCCCCTGCTCCCTTCTGGATGACATCAAGCGCTGGAAGCACAGCTCCGAAAGGTGAATCCTCCATGGCCCAAGAAAGGGGCTGTCTCCTAAGACAGCCCCTTTCTTGTCCCCAATTGCTTCGCTTCAGCCTTCCACTATCAGATATCTGCCATCGCCGATGTCAAATACTTCGTCCGCGTCCAGAATCTCTTCGTCCATGACGCCTTCCGTATCAATGCCTTCCTCCTCGAAGTACTCAATCACTTCTTCGACGGAATCGACCACCACAGCCATGCAGTCTTCCAGAAAATCCTCAGCCTCCTCCAGTGTCTCCGCTACCTTCTCAGGGAACAGTTGTTGCTGGTTTTCCAAAAAGCACTCCAATACGTCATCGTCAAACTGCTGCATCTTTTGCCCTCCTCTGAATTAATGAAAATCTTATTCACATGATAATACGATTGCAGGCCTCTGTCAATATTTTCTGGGATTCCTATGTTTTTTCCAAAAAAACGACAAAAATACGCGCCAATATTCTCCATTTTGCATAAATCATTAGCCCGCAGAATCACTCAGGTGAACCGCAGCAGTTCCAGCGGGTGCTCGATGACGGCATCCGCACCGCCCTCCTCCAGCTCCGCCCTGTCCCGGAAACCCCAGAGCGCGCCTACGGTAAAGGCCCCCGCGCCTTTACCCGTCTTCATGTCCGTGGCCGTATCCCCCAGGTACAGGAGATCCTCTGCCCCCAGGCCCAGCCGCTCCAAGATACGGAACACCCCGTCCGGGCTGGGCTTGATTGCCAGGCCCTCCTTCTGGCCCTCTATCACGTCAAAGTACCCCTTCCCATACAGGGCCTCTACGACGTTCACCGTTTCCGCGTGGGGCTTGTTGGAGAGCACCGCTATCTTCACATGCTGCACCTTCAGCGTGGCCAGCAGCTCCGGGATGCCCTCATAGGGGCGCACCCGGTACATGCAGTTCTCCTTGAATATCTCCCGGTACAGGGTATATGCCTCCTCAAAATGGGCAAGCTCCGTATCCCCTCCGGCCTCCAGCGCCCGCTTCACCAGATTCCTGGCGCCGTCCCCCACGAAATACTTGTACTGTTCCTCGGAAAAAGGGCCGTATCCAAATTTTTCCATCGTCCTGTCGCCGCTGTATTTTATGCTGTGGATAGAGTCGGAAAGCGTCCCGTCTAAATCGAAAATCACCGCTTTTTTCTTCATATAAGCCATTCCTTTGCTTCCTGATAAAGCCTGCCCACCGGCAGTCCTACCACATTATTGTAGTCACCCCGGATGCCTTTCACGTACCGGGCAAAGATTCCCTGGATGCCATAGGCCCCCGCCTTGTCCATGCAGTCGCCCGAGGATACATAAAAGGCTATCTCCTCCTCTGTCAGGGGGCAAAAGACCACATCCGTCCTCTCGTGAAAGGTCTTCCGCACGGTTAAGCATGGCTTCCCTGACGGACACGGTTCACCGCGCCCGGTGCCCGTTCCCTCCCGGGAGGGCCTGCCGCCGGGCCGGTACAGCAGCGTCACCCCCGTATACACCCCATGGGCCTTCCCCGAAAGGCTCCGCAGCATCCGGGCCGCCTCCTGGGTGCTTCTCGGCTTGCCCAATATCTGCCCCTCCAGGGCCACCACCGTATCCGCCCCGATGACCAGCACATTCTCCCGGCTGTCCGGAAGCGCCGCCAGCACTGCCTCCGCTTTCTGGGCGGACAGCTCCTCCACCACCAGCTCCGGCAGCATGGAGCTCGCCTTTTCTTCCACCTGGCTGACCATCACCTCAAAATCCAGCCCTATCTGGGAGAGCAGCTCCCTTCTGCGGGGCGAAGCCGATGCCAGTATAATCCTCGTCTCATTCCTCATGGCTGGTCTCCGGTATGAAAGTCCTTGTCATCTGCTCTTCCTCCCTGTACATCCGCTTCGCCTCGTCCACGGCCTCCTGACAGAATACCTCCTGGGAGCAGTACGCCTGCTTGCCCCTCTTGCTGGCCCTGGTGTACGTGCCGTCGGGCTTCAATACGGATGCCTTGATATTGTCCGCCAGCTGGCTCTGCAGAATGTGGAGCAGCTTCTCCTTCAGCTCCGGCCGGTCCACCGGGAACAGGATTTCCACCCGGCGCTCCAGGTTCCTGGGCATCCAGTCCGCGCTGCCGCAGTAAATCTCATAGTTCTGGTCGTTCTCAAAATAAAATATCCTGCTGTGCTCCAGGAAATTCCCGACGATGGAGCGCACCGTGATGTTCTCGCTGACCCCCTTGATGCCCGTCCTCAGACAGCAGATGCCCCGCACGATCAGGTCTATCTTCACCCCCGCGGAAGCAGCGCTGTACAGCGCCGCGATTACATCCTGGTCGCAGAGGGAATTCATCTTGGCGATGATGCGGGCGTGCCTGCCTGCCTGGGCCGCCTTCTTCTCCCTGTCGATGAGATAGAGGAACCGGTTCTTCAGCCACAGCGGCGCCAGGGACAGCTTGTTCCACACCAGGGGCTCCGAGTAGCCGGACAGCATGTTGAAGACAGCCGTGGCGTCCTCCCCGATGGCCTCGGAGCAGGTGAACAGCCCTATGTCCGTATAGAGCTTGGCCGTGGCGTCATTGTAGTTCCCCGTGCCCAGATGGACATAGCGCCGGATGCCGTCCTCCTCCCGGCGCACCACCAGCGTAATCTTGCTGTGGGTCTTCAGCCCCACCAGCCCGTAGATGACATGGCAGCCCGCCTTCTCCAGCATCCTGGCCCAGACGATATTGTTCTCCTCGTCGAAGCGTGCCTTCAGCTCCACCAGCACGGACACCTGCTTGCCGTTCTCCGCCGCCAGGGCCAGCGCCGCGATGATCGGGGAATTGCCGCTGACCCGGTACAGGGTCTGCTTGATGGCCAGCACCTCCGGATCCTTTGCCGCCTGGCGGATGAACTCCACCACCGGCGAGAAAGTCTGATAGGGATGGTGCAGCAGGACGTCCCCCTTGCGTATCTCGTCGAAGATTCTGCATCCCGGCGGCAGCTGGGGCACCGGCTGGGGCGTATATTTCGAGGCCTTCAGATGGTCAAAGCCCTCCAGGCCATACACTTTCATCAATACGGTCAGGTCCAGGGGCCCGTCTATCACATAGAGATTCCCCTCCTCGATATGGAGCTCCTCCTCCAGAATCCGCAGCAGCCTCTTGTCGCAGTGGGCCGCCACCTCCAGCCGGATGGCCTCCCCCCACTGGCGCTTCTTCAGCTGCTTCTCGATTTCCTTCAAAAGGTCCGCCGCCTCGTCCTCCTCGATGGTCAGGTCGGCATTCCGCATGATTCTGAACGGGTACGCGCATACAATGTCATAGTTCAGGAACAGCTTGTGCATGTTCCGCTCGATGATCTCCTCCAGGAAGATCACCTTGCGCATCTTCCCGTCGGCGGGCAGCTCCACCACCCGGCTCAGGACGCTCGGCACCTGCACCGTGGCGAACTCCAGCTCCTCGCCTATCTCCTTCTTGCGCACAAGCGCCGCTATGTTCAGGGTCTTGTTCCGGATCAGCGGAAAGGGCCTGGAGGAGTCCACCGCCATGGGCGTCAGCACCGGGTACACATTCTCCTCGAAATATTTGTCCACGAAGACCATTTCCTTCTTCGTCAGGTCCTCATGCCTGCCCACGACTTGCAGGCCGTTCTGCTTCAGCTTCGGCACCAGCGAACGGTTGTAGGTGGAGTACTGCAGTTCCACCAGTTGGTGGATCGCCACGCTCAAAAGCTCAAGCTGCCTCCCCGGCGTCAGCCCCGCTATGTCCGGCTTCTGGTACTTGGCGTGCACCATGTCCCGCAGGGAGGCCACCCGAATCATAAAGAACTCATCCAGATTGGAGGCGGTGATGCTCAAGAACTTCAGCCGCTCAAACAAAAGCGTGGATTTGTCCCTGGCCTCGTTCAGCACCCTGTGGTTGAACAGAATCCAGCTCAGCTCCCTGTTCGTATAAAACTCCGGATTATAAAAATCAATCTCTCCTCCGGAATGCTCCTGTTCCATGGAACGTATATCTTCCATAACTATACACCCCCATACCTGTATCAAAATATTTTTCTCTGCTTCAGAACCGGCTCCACGCTGAACACCTCTTTGAAGAAATCCGCGTTGGCCTCCACGAAGCCCTTCTCCAGAACGATGTCCGCCTGGGTGTCCACCGTGAGAATCAGCTGGCCGTCCTTAAACTTCGCCCGCAGTCCTTTCAGCTTCTGCTTGTGGCTCCTGTCCAGGCAGCTTGCCAGGCGCAGGATGGCCGTCAGCTTCGCCACCACCAGAAACGCCTCCCGCTCCAGGCTGCCTATGCGCTGTACGTCATAGACGAACCTGCTGTGGTTGAACCGCACCACATTCGCCACAATCTCCCGCTCCTGCTGGGACAGGCCGATGATCTCCGTAGCCATGATGATCTGATAGGAGGTCTCCCCCGTGTTCACCAGGCTGATGTACTTCCCGCAGTCATGGAGAATCGCCGCCAGCCGCAGGCAGATCCGCTCCCGCTTCCCCAGGCCGTGCACCCTCCTCAAGCTGTCAAAAATCGTGGTGGTGATATTGTCCAATGTCTCGGAGCGCTTCCTGCTCACCATGTACCGCTTGCTGATATTGAAAGCGCAGGCGATGATGTCCTCCTCGAAGTCGTGCTCCCCCCGGAGCATCCTGATTTTTTCCGCGTATTCATAGGCGATGCCGTCACAGAGCGTCACCCCCGGCGTCCAGATCCGCTTCACCCCCATCAGCTCCGCGATACACTTAATCAGTACGGCGCTGATGAACACCAGCGGAATCCTCTCCTGGGGGATATCCATGGCGGTGGCGATCTTCACCGGATTCTGGCTGCGCAGCACCTCGAAGACCCTGCCGAAGCTCTCCGCGTCCAGAACCGCCCTGGCACTGTCGCCGCCGTTTTTCTTCACCGCCCAGGGCGAAAGATAGTCGTCCACGATGATCAGGTTCTGTATCTCCCTGTCCTTCAGGTAAAGCTTCTCATAGGTATCCAACCTGGCCATGGCCATCTCATAGATGACCTCCTCCATCTGGGAGCCCTTTACATCGAATCGGTTCAGATAGTCCTGAATCCGCAGCACCCCCAGGCGCACGTTCTGGGTGGAGACCAGCGTGTCGTTGTCGAACAATGACAGCTGGATGCTGCCCCCGCCGATGTCCAGAATGGCCGTCTTTTCCTCGATGATCTTCCGGAAGCTCTCGCCCTTGGAGGCGACGGACTTGTAGTCCATGAATCGCTGTTCGGAATTATTCAGAATCTCCACCTTAATCCCCGTGCGCTGGGCTATCCTGTCCTGCACGATGGTGGTGTTCTCCGTCTCACGGATGGCGCTGGTGCCGTAAGCCCTGTAGTTCTCCACCTTGTAGGCCTTCATGATGTCGGAGAAATCCTTCAGCGTCCGGCAGAGCTCATCCATCTTCTCGTTGCCGATCTTGCCCATGGCATAGGTATCGGAGCCCAGATCCAGACGCTTGCTGACGCAGTCGATTTCCCGCATGTTGTCTTTGCCGGAAAATTCAAATATCTTAAGCGTCAGCTCATAGCTGCCCACATCGATGGCAGCAAAAGTCCTGATGCCCATTCACAAATCACCTCCAAATTTTTATTTATTCCGGTTCCCCATCCCCAATATATAATCGATGAACTGCTGGGCCGTCCGGCCGGAGAGACCTCCGTGGGACAGTTCCCATTTGTTGGCCTCCGCCAGCAGCTCCTCCCTCGGCATCCCAATCCCCTGCCTGTCCGCCAGCACCCCCACGATTTCCTGGAAGCGCTTCTTGTCCGGTGCGCCGAAATAGATGGTGACCCCAAAGCGGTACACCAACGACAGCTTCTCCTGCACCGTGTCGCTGGTGTGCATGTCCTGCCTGATTTCCGGCAGATGCCCGTCCTCCGTCTTGTCGCCGTAGTTCTCCCGGATCAGATGGCGGCGGTTGGAGGTGGCGTAAAT
>CAMQOJ010000164.1 GCA_947003375.1 uncultured Lachnospiraceae bacterium | reverse complement strand
GGCGGAGATCGAGAAGCTGACGCTGCCTGTGGAGGCTCCGGAGGAACCGGGCGGAGAACCGGGTGAAAAGCCCGGCGCCGGGGAACTGCGCCGGATGCAGAACCGCCTGCAGGTTATCAGGAAGCTGTCCCGGGAGCTGCTGGAGGAGCTGTGAGCGCTGTGGAAGGGAGGACGTTCCGGAGGGGAAATCCCCGGACGAGTCCGCAAATACAACTATAAGGAGTCACAGGTGGCATTTGAGAGCTTAACAGATAAACTGCAGAATGTATTCAAGAACCTGAGGAGCAAGGGGCGCCTCACCGAGGAGGATGTCAAGGCCGCCCTGAAGGAAGTGAAGATGGCCCTTCTGGAGGCCGACGTGAACTTCAAGGTGGTCAAGCAGTTCGTGAAGGCGGTGGAGGAGCGGGCCATCGGCCAGGACGTGATGAACGGCCTGAACCCCGGCCAGATGGTCATCAAGATTGTCAATGAGGAAATGATAGCCCTCATGGGCAGCGAAACCACGGAAATCGCCATGCAGCCCGGCAAATCCATCACCGTGATCATGATGGCGGGACTGCAGGGCGCCGGTAAGACCACGGCCACGGCCAAGATTGCCGGGAAGCTGAAGCTGAAAGGGAAAAAATCCCTGCTGGTGGCCTGCGACATCTATCGCCCGGCGGCTATCGAACAGCTGCAGATCAACGGCAAGAAGCAGGAAGTGGACGTCTTCTCCATGGGGACAGACCATAAACCCACAGAGATCGCCGCGGAGGCCATCCGCCATGCGGAGAAGAACGGCCATAACGTGGTCATCCTGGATACGGCAGGCCGTCTGCATATAGACGAAGACATGATGGCGGAGCTCCAGGAGATCAAGAGTACAGTCTCCGTCCACCAGACCCTCCTGGTGGTGGACGCCATGACCGGCCAGGATGCCGTGAACGTGGCGAAGGAATTCGACGAAAAGGTAGGCATCGACGGCGTCGTCCTCTCCAAGATGGACGGCGATACCAGAGGCGGTGCGGCCCTTTCCATAAAAGCGGTCACAGGCAAGCCCATCCTCTACGTCAGCATGGGCGAAAAGCTGTCTGACATGGAGCAGTTCTATCCCGACCGCATGGCAAACCGGATATTAGGCATGGGAGACGTGCTCTCCCTGATAGAGAAGGCCCAGGAGAGCATAGACCTGGACGAGGACAAGAGCCGTGAGATGGCCGGCCGCATGAAGAAGGGCAAGTTCGACTTCGAGGACTACCTGGAGAGCATGAAGCAGATGCGGAACATGGGCGGCCTGACCAGCATCCTGAGCATGCTGCCCGGCATGGGGATAAAGGGCGCGGATCTGGAGTCCATGATTGACGAGAAGCAGCTGAAGCGCATGGAGGCCATCGTCCTGTCCATGACCAAGGAGGAGCGCAGGAATCCGAAGCTTTTGAATCCCCAGCGCAAGCACCGCATCGCCAGAGGCGCAGGCGTGGACATCGCCATAGTGAACCGCTTCATCAAGCAGTTCGAGCAGAGCCAGAAGATGATGAAGCAGTTCGGCGGCGGCAAAAAGGGCCGCGGCATGTTCGGCGGATTCCCTGGAATGGGCAAGGGCAGGTTCCCCTTCTAGTACATCGGGGCATGAATCCCAGGGTAAGCAGTGCCTGGCATCCGCGCCAGGACAAGGCGGAGGAAGGTGCTGGGCAGCTTCCCTCCGGGATGTGGGATGATTTTCCCAGGAGGAAGGATGATTATGGGTGACGCGGGAGCAATCCCCGGAAGCCCCTTATCATAATGAAGGAGTGCATTCATGAAGAAGTGCATCCATAAAAACAATTCAACACAAGGGCCGTACAGGACGGCAGAAAGAGGTAGAGACTATGGCAGTAAAGATCAGACTGAGAAGAATGGGACAGAAGAAGGCTCCTTTTTATAGAATCATCGTAGCTGATTCCCGTTCCCCCAGAGACGGCAAGTTCATCGAGGAGATTGGCACCTATGATCCCAGCACGGATCCCAGCACCTTCAAAATCAACGAGGAGCTGGCCAAGAAGTGGCTGGCAAACGGCGCTCAGCCCACAGAGACGGTAGGAAAGCTGTTCAAAGCCGCTGGCATCGAGAAGTAAAAATCATTCTTGGAGGTGGCTATAAATGGAAGAAATGCATTCCAAAGAATTGGTGGAGGTTATCGCAAAAGCGCTTGTGGATAACCCGGAGGAGGTTGTGGTGACGGAGAAGGCCGAGGGCCGGGGGTCTGTCATCGAGCTTCATGTAGCATCGTCCGACATGGGAAAAGTCATCGGCAAGCAGGGCAGGATAGCGAAAGCGATTCGCTCGGTGGTGAAAGCGGCGTCTTTTCGGGACAAGAAGAATGTGGATGTTGAAATCGTGTAGAGGAAGCGCATGAGTTAGGCAATGCGATGTTCCGGCAGGGGCTGCTGCATGGGATGAGTCCTGGTACTCTCCTGGATGCGGCGGCCTTTTTGTCATATAGGAGAAATGGATGGAAGAGTATTTCAAGGTAGGCATCATCACCTCCACCCACGGCCTGAAGGGGGAGGTAAAGGTGTTCCCCACCACGGACGACGTGAAACGGTTCAAGCGTCTGAAAAAGGTGACGCTGGATACCGGCAAGGCGCGGGACGCGGGAACGGTCCTGGAGATAGAGGGCGTGAAATTCTTCAAGCAGTTCGCCATACTGAAGTTCCGGGGGATCGACAGCATAGAGGATGTGGAAAGATACCGCAAGGCATCCCTCCTGGTGCCCAGGAGCGATGCGGTGCGGCTTAGGAAGGACGAGTATTTCGTGGCACACCTGATTGGGCTTAATGTGCGGGACGAGGACGGGACGGAAATCGGCACCCTGAAGGATGTGATAGAGACAGGCGCCAACGATGTGTACGCCATCGACCTGCGGGACGGCAGGGAGCTGCTCCTGCCCGCCATCAAGCAGTGCGTCCTGGAGGTGGACGTGGAGGCCGGGTTCATCCGGATACACATTTTAGAGGGACTATTGGACGGAGCGTGAGAAAAGTGACGAAATTCCATATACTGACCCTGTTCCCGGAGATGGTCCTGCAGGGGCTGAGCCCCAGCATCATCGGCAGGGCGGCGGAGCGGGGGCTGCTTTCCCTGAACGCGGTGGACATCAGGGACTACACCCTGGACAGGCACGGAAAAGTGGACGACTACCCTTACGGAGGCGGGGCCGGCATGCTGATGCAGGCGCAGCCCGTGTATGATGCCCACAGGGCCGTGACCGGCGGAAGGGCAGTCAGGACGATCTACATGACGCCCCAGGGAGCGCCCTTCACCCAGAGGATGGCGCAGGACTTCGCCAGGGAGGAGGAGCTTGTGTTCCTCTGCGGCCACTACGAGGGCATAGACGAGCGGGTGCTGGAGCTGGTGGTCACGGACCAGGTGTCCATCGGCGACTATGTGCTGACGGGAGGGGAGCTGGCGGCCATGGTGATGATCGATGCCATCGGGCGGCTGATTCCCGGGGTGCTGGGCAACGAGGAGTCCGCCGGCGAGGAGAGCTTCTTCAACGACCTGCTGGAATATCCCCAGTATTCCCGGCCGGAGCAGTGGCAGGGGATGCGTGTGCCGGAGGTGCTCCTGTCGGGCAACCACAGACTGGTGAGCGCATGGCGGCTGGAGCAGTCCAGGCAGCGCACCGCCAGCAGGCGCCCCGACCTCTATGCCAGATATCAGGAGAAGCAGCGGCTGACAGAGCGGCTCTCCAGGCAGAAGCGGGACAATATCCACATGATGGAGAGCCTGTCCAGGGGGCAGGCCGATATCTTATATACGGATTTCCGTGGAAAGGACACGGCCCTGCTGCTGTATGACAGATGCTGCGCCATTGCCATGCTGACGGCCCTGGACGGGGAGACCGGGGAGCGGATGGCGGATCTGCTCCCCGGGGATACCCGGATGGTGCTGGTGTCGGAGGCCTTTATGCGGGATCTGCTGGCGGAGAGAGGATATGCCGTCTTCGGAGAGTTCAGCCAGATGCTGTACACCCGGAAGGAGGCCCTGCCCGTGCGGCACAAGGAGATCAGGCGGCTCTCCATGGAGGATTTCCCGTATGTATCCGGATGGTACGGCAGCGGTTCGGAGGGCCCGGGCACGGAGGGCGGATACGTCAGGGAGCGGATCCTGGCGGGCGCCATGTACGGAGCGTTCCTGGAGGGCAGGCAGGTGGGCTTCGTGGGAACGCATGAAGAGGGGGCCCTGGGGATGCTCTTCGTGGAGGAGCCTTTCCGAGGCAGGGGCATCGGGGCCTCTCTGGAGGCCTATGTCGTGAACCGCATGCTGGAGAAGGGCTGGACTCCCTACGGCCATGTGGCGGCAGGGAACGTCTCCTCGGAGCGCCTGCAGGAGAGGCTGGGCTTTTATAAGGCCGAAAAAAATTTCTGGTGGCTGGAAAAAGTTCTTGCAAATGCTACATGAATATGCTAAAATTTTAATGTTGTGAAGAAGAGATGGTCCTCTGTTGTCAGAAAATCGGACATTAAGAACATCCATTTGAAAAGGAGGCTCATTATGAGTGACATCATCAGAGAAATCGAGGCGGAACAACTGAAGAGCGAAGTCGATGAGTTCAATGTCGGCGACACCGTAAGGGTGTACGGTAAGATTAAGGAAGGAAACCGTGAGAGAATCCAGGTGTTCGAGGGCATCGTCCTGAAGAGGCAGGGCGGGAGCAGCCGTGAGACATTTACCGTCAGGAAGACATCAGGCGGCATCGGTGTTGAGAAGACATGGCCCGTACATTCCCCCAATGTGGAGAGGATTGAGGTAGTCAGGAGAGGTAAGGTCAGACGTGCTAAGCTGAACTACTTGAGAGGCCGCGTCGGCAAGAAGGCAAAGGTAAAGGAAGCCGTAAGGTAAGCGGACAAAAGGGCAATTACTCAGGTAGTTGTCCTTTTCTTTCATCAGGAATGGTGGTATGGCGAAAAACAGAGGTCTCAGCTTTTACAGACGCAAAAAGAAAATAAGCTCGGCCCATGTGAGGGAAATCTTCAGCTGGCTGTTCGGCATCTTTACGGCGGTCTTCATAGCGGTGGTACTGAACGTCTTCCTGGGGGTGACCACCAATGTGGTAGGCGTGTCCATGGAGCCCACGTTGTACAATGGCCAGCAGATATTCATCAATTCCTTCCTTTACCTGATTTCTTCCCCTAAGGCAGGGGACGTGATAGTATTCCTGCCCAATGGGAATGAGAATACCCATTATTATGTGAAGCGCGTTGTGGCCGGGCCGGGAGACAGCGTGTTGATTCAAAACGGTATCCTCTATGTGAACGGGGAGGCCAGCCCATGGGTGGAGGAAAAGCTGGCGGAGGCCGGGATTGCCGCTGAAGAGTTCACTGTGGAGAACGGAGAGTATTTCTGCATCGGGGACAACCCGGGCAACAGCGAGGACAGCCGCTCGGCCAACATCGGGCCGGTGCGGGAGGAAGACATCTTAGGAAAGGTATGGTTCCGTGCCGCGTGCGAGGAGATTGGCATGGGATTTGTAAAATAGAATGAATTATCAATGGTATCCTGGTCATATGACGAAAGCGAAGCGTATGATGCAGGAAAACATGAAGCTGATTGATTTGATTATAGAGCTGGTGGACGCCAGAGTGCCCATAGCCAGCCGCAATCCGGACATCGACGAGCTGGGAAAGGGCAAATCCAGGATAGTGCTCCTGAACAAGTCTGATTTGGCCGATGAGCGCTGTAACAAAGCGTGGATGCAATATTTTGAAGGCAAGGGAATCTTCGCCTTGGAGGTGAACTCCAAGGCGGGCGCGGGCATAAAGGCTATCAACAGCCTCGTACAGAAGGCCTGTGCCGAAAAAATCGCCAGAGACAGGAAGCGAGGCATCGTCAATCGTCCGGTGCGGGCCATGGTGGTGGGCATTCCTAACGTAGGCAAGTCCACCTTCATCAACGCCTTCGCAGGCAGGGCCTGTACCAAAACGGGGAATAAGCCGGGAGTCACCAAGGGCAAGCAGTGGATTCGCCTAAACAAGAATCTGGAGCTTCTGGACACGCCGGGCATCCTGTGGCCCAAGTTCGAGGATAACCTGGTGGGGATGCACCTTGCCTTCATCGGTTCCATGAATGACGAAATCATCGTTATGGAGGAGCTGGCCTGCGACCTGCTGGAAATTCTGCGGGAGCTGTACCCCGAGGCCGTGGCAGACCGCTACGGGATTTTCTGGAGGGACGAGGCAGGAGGAGCGCACAGCATGGCGGCCATGCTGGAGGGCATCGCCCGCTGCAGGAGATGTTTCCTGAAGGGGGAGAATCTCGACCTGAAGAAAGCGTCCGACTTACTGCTGGATGATTTCCGGAGCGGCCGTCTGGGGAGATTGACGCTGGAGCGCCCCGAGGAGCTACAGACATCGGAACAGAAGAAAATTTGAAAGAGGTGCGCAAGGGGTATAACGATGAGTAAAGCGATGAAAGAAATGATTAGCACTCTGGCATATCTGCTGGGTGTGCTGTGCCTGACATGGCTGGTAATCACCTTTGTAGGGCAGAGGACAGAGGTGGACGGCTCTTCCATGGAACCCATGCTTTCCCATGGGGACAATCTGATTGTGGATAAGATTACATACCGCTTCAGCGACCCGAAGAGGTTCGATATCATTGTATTCCCCTTCAAACTGGAGGCGAATACATACTATATCAAGCGGATTATCGGGCTTCCTGGAGAGACGGTGCAGATTGATCTGGAGGGGAATATCTACATCAATGGCGAGGTGTTGGAGGAGAGCTATGGCAGGGAGATCATCGCGCCACAGAATGTGGGCATTGCAGTCGACCCTATCGTCCTGGGAGAGGACGAGTATTTCGTCATGGGGGACAACCGCAACAACAGCACGGACAGCCGCAAGGAGGCCGTGGGGAATATCCACCGCGACGATATCGTAGGCAGGGCATGGGTCCGCATCTGGCCCCTGTCCAAGCTCGGCATATTAAAGCATCAATGACCCGGACTTTACAGCGTGGCGGATGGATGAAAGGAATCAGAATGAAAAGCACCAGTGAGATAAAGAGGATTCTTCAGGCAGCGACGATTGAGGAGCTGCCTGAATTTGTAAAGGAATATTCCGGGGATGAGCGGGACGGCGTGAGGAAGCTGGCGGAGACGGCGGCAAGGCGTCTGGCAGCCCTGGAGCGGGAGAAGCAGAGGATTGAATCGCTTCGGGTGTACGAGGAGCAGTATGGAGCCTGCGACTACATCTGTGGGGTGGACGAGGCCGGGAGAGGGCCTCTGGCAGGCCCCGTGGTGGCCGGTGCAGTCATTCTTCCCAGAGGTTGCCGCATCCTGTATATAAATGATTCCAAGCAATTGACCGAAAAAAAGAGAGAGGAGCTTTACGACGTCATCATGGAGCAGGCCCTCTCCTGCGGGGTGGGATATGCCTCGCCGGAGCGGATTGACGAGATCAACATCCTGCAGGCCACCTATGAGGCCATGAAGGAGGCAATCGGCAAGCTGGCGTACAGGCCGGATGTCCTGCTGAATGACGCGGTGACCATTCCCCGGATTTCCATCCCTCAGGTACCCATCATCAAAGGAGACGCAAAGAGCATCTCCATAGGTGCGGCCAGCATCATCGCCAAGGTGACCAGGGACAGGATGATGCGGGAATATGATAAGATTTTTCCGGAATACGGATTTGCCGGGAACAAGGGCTATGGAAGTGCGGGACACATGGAGGCCCTGCGCAGATACGGTCCCACACCCATACACAGAAGGAGCTTTATCACGAATATCGTCTAAACAGCCGTCTGTTATAGGGATGAGGGAATTCAGCAATGGGAAAAATCAGGAACGGGAAGGTTCTGAGATGAGAAAGGAGAGCTAGGATGAAACTGTCGCAGCTGTTTTCAGGAGAGGTACGCACGGACAATACGTCACATGCCCCCCAGCCGACCCCGGCCCAGGCCGAGCAGATGAGCCGCCAGATTCGTTCTCTGGTGCCGGGACAGACCATCAGCGGCGAGATCGTCGCCAGGAACGGCAATGAGGTGCAGATCAGGCTTTCCGAGGACATGGTGCTGAACGCCCGGATTGACCGGAACATGAATATCGAGATTGGCAAGAACATGACTTTCGAGGTCAAGAATAACGGGAGTGCCCTTACCCTGAGCCCCCTTTTCACAAATGTGGCCACGGACGTGAACGTGATGAAGGCGCTGGACATGGCAGGACTCCCCCTGAACCGCACCACCGTGGACATGACGGAGCAGCTGATGGCCGCGGGGCTTTCCGTGAACAAGGGAAGCCTCCAGCAGGTCTTCCGGGAGATCAACAGTTTCCCCCAGGCCACAGTGGCGGATATCGTCAACCTCCACAAGCTGCAGATGCCCGTGAACGAGGCCAACGTGAACCAGATGGTCTCCTACAGGAACCTGACCCATCAGCTGATGGGGGGCATGGAGGACATCCTGGGAGCGCTGCCGGAGGTATTCGATTCCATGATGGCCGAGGGGGATGTGGCCGGGGCGGTGAGGCTGTACCAGGAGGTGCTCTCTCTGATCCGGGAAGCGGGGCAGGGGGACGGAGCCGC
>CAMQOJ010000163.1 GCA_947003375.1 uncultured Lachnospiraceae bacterium | reverse complement strand
CCGCACGTAGCCCTCAGGATGCTGGTTCAGATTCTTGCAGTATTCGTGAAATTCTTTGGCGCTGCTTAAAAGCCCCTTGTTCAGGAAATCGTACTGGGACCAGAGGTTCATCCGCTCGTTCTCGATGGGCGTGCCCGTCATCACGATGCGCATCCGGGAGGAGAGCTTCTTGATTTCTCTCGTCTGCTTGGTGCCAGCGTTCTTGATGGCCTGGGCCTCGTCCAGGATGACGCAGTCCCAGTTGATTTCCTGCAGCCCTTTGACCCGGACTGTCATGCCGTATGTGGTGATGGTCAGGAAAGCCCGGCTCTCCGCCAGCTCCTCCTCCAATACCCCGGCGCTGTGCCCGTGGAGCAGCAGAAAATCCAGCTTCGGCGCGAATTTCTGTGCCTCACGCTGCCAGTTGCCCAGGAGGGATGCCGGCAGCACCAGGAGGACTCTGGCCTCCGGACGCTCCGTGCGCAGCCTCTCCAGATAGGCCAGCACCTGAACCGTCTTCCCTAAGCCCATGTCGTCCGCCAGGCAGGCCCCGAAGCCCAGTCCGTCCATGTAGTTCAGCCAGGTATAGCCGTTCTTCTGGTAGGGGCGCAGGGTGGCCTGGAAGGTTTTGGGCACCGGGGCTTTCCGGATGGTCTCGGGCTTGCGCATGTGCATCAGGAATTCCGACAGCCATTGCCCATTGGACACCGCAGTCCCCACGTCCAGCTGCTTCTTCCCCTGCCCCATCTCCAGCTGCATGGCATCGAAGAGAGTCATTTCCCCGGGCATCTCCTCCAGCCTTGCCAGCAGCTCCCGCAGCTTCTCGTGGTCTACCTCCACCCATTTGCCCTTGAGCAGCGCCAGGCCTTCGGTCTGCTCTAAAAGCCTGCGGATATCCTCCTCGGTCAGTTCCTCCCCGTCCACCACCAGCCTGGGCCGAACGCTGACCAAAGTGTCGAAGCCCAGCATGGCGGGCTTCTCGTCCCCCAGGCTGGCCTCCAGCGCCACGCTTGCCGCTTTCTTTTTCCACCAGTTGGGAATCCGGCACAGGATTCCCGCCTGTTCGATGGCCTCAATCTGCTTCAGGAACTCATAGGCCTCTTCCGCCGTCAGCCGCAGGGGATGGAACATCTCGCCGCTCTCCATGAAGCCCGCTATCAGCTCCGACACCTCCGCGGCGCGGTTCAGGCAGGACAGGAGCTTTAAGAGCTTGTCCCGCTCGTCCTTGTACTCTGTCAGGGCATATTTCAGCGGTACATGGCGCACCTTGCCGTCCGCTCCCCTGGTGGCATAGGTGGCCAGGAAGGCAAAGGGGTATTCTTCCCCCTTGTTCTCCACCAGATGGAAGAAAATCCGCTCCGGTACATGGAGGTGCTGGCTCTTTTCTGTCAAATACATCTCCACCGTGCCCTGGTACGCCGATATCTCTTCCCGGAAAATCTTCAGCAGCCTGCGGAAGACCGCGGCAATCCATTTCCCATCCACATGCTCCGCCCCGATGGCAAAGGGCAGCGCCCGAAGGAGCGCTTCCACGTCCTCGGCCAGGGGCTTCACACTCACCTTTTCCCGGGCCAGCTCCAGCTCCGGCAGCCTGGTCAGGCACCGCAGAAACGTGTCCGAGACCAGGTAGAGGAAGCTTCCCGTGGCCGTGGGGTTCTCGCTCCTCTCCTCGAAGCCCATCTGGTACAGGGCATAATATCTGTCCGCCTCAAACCGAATCCTCCATGCATTCCCGCCGCTCTCCTCCTGAGGGGACGGGGCGTCCGGATAGAAATCCTTCTCCGTGAAAATGAACTGCAACCCTTCCCCGCTGGTATTTGTCTTATCCATAAAAATCGTCCTTCCGTGTTTTTTCTATCGGTATATTGTTTTATCTGCCTTTGATTTCAAGGCTGCCCTGCCGTTCTCGCCGCTGCATGCCCTCCGCTCTCATGAATCCGCCTTTGGCCTCCCGTCCTTCCCTTTCGCCCCCAGCACCTCAAGCGCCGCCTCCGCCTTTGCCGCCACCTGCTTCTTCCGATTCTCCCTGGCAATCTCGAACAGCGACCCCACAATCTCCTTCAGCGCCTCCACCGTCTCTTCATCCACCTCTTTCAGCGCCGCAATCACCCCGTTCATGCTCTTCTTCCACTCCGCCGTGAAATCAATCAGATTATCCGCCTGCGAAGCAGTAATCACCTGATACAGTGTGTCCACGAAGGTTCGCAGCTGCTGTTCGTTCAGGGACAGAATCCACTGGTTCAGGTTGTTGTCCATCTGCTGTCTGCGCTCATACAGGCGGTCTGCCCGCACCAGATGGTTCCCCGTCACCAGCCAGGTATAGGGGTCGTGCTGCAGCAGACCGAAGGTCTTGCTCTTCACCACCTGGAAATACATGCCGGATTCGAATATCATCCCCACCAGAGAGGAATTGGGCAGAATCTTCACCACCCTGTCCGCTATCTTCCCATAATCGCATTCCCTCAGCACCTCCGGCCGAAAGCCCGGCCCGTCCATGCTGTAAATCTTCAGGATACGATCCTGTATATCCGGATTGCAGTTCATGGCGCTGTACACCGCCAGGTTCCCGCCCTTAGAGTGGCCTCCCACATAGAGCGGGCCGCCGAATCTCCCGGCCACCCTGTTCAGATACTCCACGCTTATGGCCTGACCGGGCACTGGCGTGAGGAACGCCATATTGAAGTCCTCCTTCCACCCCACGATGGTCTCGTCCGTGCCCCGGTAGGCCACATAGTGGCTCCCGTCCCCCAGGGTAAAAGTCACCGCCGAGAACTGGGTCTCCCACCTCTCCTCTATTACATTTACATAATAATTCAACTCCAGGTTCCGGAAGCGCTTCCCCTGAACCATCCTCTCGTAGAGGGCGCGGTTTGGCTTCTCATAGCGCACGTCCGCAAAGAGCTTCTCAAAATCCGGATGCTCCTTCAGGCTCTCCAGCGTGACACCCGGCCTCTCAGACGACTTCTCCAGAAATCCCTTCGAGACTTCCGTTTCCGCCCCCATCGCTTCGGATGCCCCCGCTTTGGATGTCTCCACTTTGGATGCCGCTGCTCCACATGTCTCCGCTTCGAACGCCTCCGCTCCAGATATCTCCACTTTGGACACCTCCGCTCCAGATGCCCCCATTTCAGATGCCCCCGCTCCGGCATGTAATCCGCCTCCCGCCCCCGGTACGTCGGCCACGCCATCCTCTGCCCCAGGCACCATCCCGTCAAACTTCAGATACGCAAGCTGGCACAGCGCCAGGCTGTCCACATCCGTCATGGGCATTTCCTGAAAAGTGTATTTCCCATATTTTTCCAGATAGTTCAGCAATGTCCCCATCTTACACCTCTCCCGCAAAACATCCTCATTCCTGTCCCGGATTCGGCGCTCCGGCATCCCCATATCCCTTCCAGCCAGGCCTCCCATACCCCATATGCCGCCTCCGGCACTGCCCTGCAGAACCGCATCAACCCCAAATCCATACTTCCCTGCCCTTCCGCAGACGGGAGGGGAATCAGAGCACGCTGCATATTATAACCACAATCATGAAAACAATGATATACAGCGCCCATACCCACTTATTTCCCAGATTCACAGTCCAGCTGCACTCATTATTCCGCCTCTTGACAATCAGCCTTTTATCCTCTCTGTTGAAATATATCCTTCCCGTTATCCATCCTTCGTCCCTGTCGCCTGATTTCATAAAAATCCTCCATACCGCCCTTGACGGCTCAAATCGAAATGTGAACCCCCTACCTACCAGACTTCATACCAAACTTCACGCGTTCCTGGTATACCTGCACCGCGGAAAGGAGCTGCAGCCCCAGAACGCGCCGAATTTCCCCTTGCGCTTCACCAGGGCCCCGCCGCAGTTCGGGCAGCTTTCCTCCGGCGCGCTGTCCCCACTCCCCGAGGCATCTCCCCCCATGCTCTGTGCCCTGCTCTCCAGAATCCTGCCCATGCATTCGTAGCACTGCCGATTCATGTCACAGTCCTTCAGGGCCCTGTGCGCCCCCTGGGTATCTATCCCGAAATGGGCCGCCAGGTCCGTCAGCCTGTATCGGTACATCCCGGGCAGACAGCTTTTGGCCAGATACAGCGTATCCACATAGTCGTTCGGCACCGCCCGCTTCAGCGCCCGGGCAGCGCCGTTATAGAGGAAGAGCATGTCGAAGGTATGTATGTTGTGTCCTACAAGTATGTCTTCTCCTATGAAAGCAAGGAACCTGCCCAGCGCGTCCCGCAGATCCGGGGCCTTCCGCACCATCCTGTCCGTGATGCCATTGACCCTGGAGGCCGCATAGGGAATGGGCCTGCCGGGATTCACCAGCGTGGAGAACTCCTCCGCCACTTTTCCCTCCCGCACCCGTATGCCGGAGATTTCAATAATCTCATCCGCCTCAGGGCTCAGCCCCGTAGTCTCCAAATCAAACACCACATAATCCTTTGTGTACAGGCTCAGCCTTTTTCCTCTTTCCGCTGCCATCGCATCCTCCTTGGTCCTTTTACCCGTTTTCCCCTGCCCTACAGGACAGGCTTTTATATGAGGAAAAGAGGCTGCCGCAACAGCCCCTTTCCAAACGATACGTTTCTCTTACGTTATTTTTCCTTCTTCGGAACGAATTTCTGCCGGAACACATACCACAGGCTCCCCGCCAGGCAGATGGAGGAGTATGCGCCGCAGACGATGCCCACCATCAAAGGCAGCGCGAAGTCCCGGATACTGGTGACGCCCAGCACATACAGCACCGCCACCATGATGAATGTGGTCAGCGAAGTGAAGATGCTCCTGGACATGGTCTGCGTGATGCTCTTGTCCACGACGTCCTTCAGGTCGTCCTTGTGGCTCATGGTCGCCATGTTCTCACGGATACGGTCGAAGATGACGATGGTGGCGTTGATGGAATAGCCCACAATGGTCAGCATACAGGCCACGAAGGTATTGCTCACGGATACCCTGGCCACCGCGTAGAACGCCAGCACTACCAGCACGTCATGCAGCAGCGCGATGATGCTGCTTAAACCGAACCGGAGGTCCTTGAACCGGATGCGGATGTAGAGCAGCATGAATATGATGGCCACCACCACCGCGATCACGGTGTCCGACTTCATCTCACTGCTGATGACGGAGCTGATGGTCTCGGAGGTGATCAGCTTCTCGTCCACCCCGAACTTGTCCACGAACATTTCGTTCAGGGCCTCCCTCTGCTCCACGTCCAAAGAGCTGGTCTTGAAGATGACCTCATTGGAGTCCTGCACGGTCTGAATCTGTACCGCGCTTCCCGCAATCTCCTCAATCAAAGGGGCAACGTCCGCATTGGCCTGCTCCAATGTCATGGCCTGGGAGAAGGTCACCGTAGTAGCCGTGCCTCCCTTGAACTCCAGGCTGTAGTTCAGGGCATCCCCGGAGGACGCCTTGTGCACGCCCATGACAACGAATCCGGCCACGATCACCGCCAGGGAGACACCGAAGAAAATGCCTTTCCTGGAGACGATGGCCAGCGTCCTGGGCTCTTTCCCCACGCCGTAGAGCTTTTCGCTCTTAAGTCCCAGGGCATAGAACGCGTACAGCAGATATCTGGTCACCACCAAAGCCGTGAACATGGAGAGCACGATGCCCAGCGCCAGAGTCTGTGCAAAGCCCTTCACCGTGCCGGGTCCCAGCAGGAGCAGTACGCCCGCGGCGATCAGAGTGGTGATGTTGCCGTCGATGATGGCGGAAAGCGCCTTGTCGAAACCGATTTTTATGGCGTTGCGCACAGTCTTGCCCGATGCCAGTTCTTCGCGGATACGTGCAAAGATAATCACATTTGCGTCCACCGCCATACCGATGGACAGGATGATGCCCGCCACGCCCGACAATGTCAATGTCATGTCAAAGCCGTTCAGCAGCAGGATCACCAGCGCCACATAGCACAGCAGCGCGATTCCCGATGCCAGGCCAGGAATCAGATACACCACTATCATGAAGATGATGACCAGTGCCAGGCCGATGGCCCCTGCCTTCAGGCTGGTGTCGATGGCCTCCACGCCCAGCTGGGCGCCCACCACCTTGGAGTGCAACTCCTCCAGCTCCAGCCTCAGGCCGCCGATGCGGATGGTGGATGCCAGGTTCTCCGCCCGCTCATAGGACTCCATGGGGGAAATCTGGGCGCTGCCGTCGGTGATGACCGCGTTCACCCCGGGAGCGCTGATGATGTTTCCGTCATAATAAATCGCCAGGGACTCATTCTTGTCAAAGGCCCTCTGTGTGACTTCCGCGAATTTCTTCGCGCCCTCGTCCGTCATGGTCAGGCTCACCGCGAACTCGGAGCCCATGTTGGTCTGGAGGCTGCCCGCGCTGGCTTCCTTCACATCCGTGCCCTGCACCTGGATGGAACCGTCCTCCAGCAGCTCGTCGATGGTCTTGGTCAGCACATACCCCACGCCGTAGGTGCCGTCCGGGTTCTGTACTGTCTGCTGGCTGTAGTTCTGATTGCCCTGGTCGTCCGTCTGGGCGATGAAATACAGCGTACCGGGCCTGCCCAGCTCCTGCAGGATGGCATTGGCATCGCTGACGCCGGGAATCTCGATATTGATCCTGTCGGTGCCCTCCTGATAGACAATGGCCTCCGTGCTGTAGTTCTCCACGCGCTTCTGCAGCTTCGCTATGGTATCGCTCATGTCCGTGGCGCTGGGGTCTTCATCCCCCACCACCTGATAGGTGATGCTGACGCCGCCGGCCAGATCCAGGCCCAAGTTGATGTCAGACATGCTGCCCTCACCCTCCGGATTCACGCCGAAGACGTCCACATACGTGACGCCTATCAGCACCAGGAGGATGCAAAGCAATACCACTATTGCCTTGTTCTTTTTCATGTTCTTTTATCCTTTCTTAATTTGTAGTTCCATAACCGCACAAACGCTACCAAGTCACGGCATAGAATTTCCGGCCGCTAAAGCGTCCGCAAATCCTATGGGCACCGTTTGTGCGGTTACTGATTTACAGCTCCGCCTCTGCCACCTTGAGCATAATCGCGCATTCCACGCGCTTGCGCTCCAGCTCGCAGCCCACATCGTAAGCCTCATTGATATTGCCGTGGAAGTTGTAGGCATTGGCCGCGCAGCCGCCGCTGCAGTAGAACTTCGCGAAACATTTCCTGCACTTCTCCTTGGCATAGACATTGCAGCCCTTGAACTCGTCCCGGATATCAGCGCGCAGCACGCCCTCCTCCACATTGCCCATGAGGAAATCCTCGTTCCCCACGAACTGATGGCAGGGATACAAATCCCCCCAGGGCGTCACCGCCAGGTACTCCGTCCCGGAGCCGCAGCCCGAAAGGCGCTTGGCCACACAGGGGCCGCCCTCCAAATCTATCATGAAATGGAAAAAGTTGAATCCCTCTCCCTCTTTTTTACGCTTTATCATCTCCGCCGCCAGCCTGTCGTATTCCTCCCGCAGCGCCGGAAGGTCCTCCTCCCGGATTGCATAGTCGTCCTCCGGCCCGGCCACCACCGGCTCCACGGATATCTGCCGGAAGCCCAGATCCGCCAGATGCAGCACGTCTCTGGAGAAGTCCAGATTATTGCGGGTAAATGTCCCCCGCACATAATACCGCTCCTGCCCCCTGCTTTCGGCCACCTTTCGAAATTTCGGCACGATCACATCATAGCTGCCCTGGCCGCCCCGGAAAGGACGCATCCTGTCGTTGATTTCCTTCCGTCCGTCGATGCTCAATACAATGTTCGCCATCTCTCTATTGGCGAACTCCATCACCTCGTCATCCAGAAGCACGCCGTTGGTAGTCAGGGTAAAACGGAATTTCTTGTTGTTGGGCCCTTCCAGGCTCCGGCCATAGGCCACCAGATCCTTCACCACCTGCCAGTTCATCAGCGGCTCCCCGCCGAAGAAGTCCACCTCCAGGTTCACCCGGTTCCCGGAATTGGCCACCAGGAAATCCAGCGCCTTCTTCCCTACCTCCAGGCTCATCAGCGCCCGCCTGCCATGGTACTCCCCTTCCTCCGCGAAACAGTACTGACAGGCCAGGTTGCAGTCATGGGCGATATGGAGGCAGAGCGCCTTCACCACCGTCTGGCGCTTTTTGAAGTCAAACACATAGTCCTCATAGATATCTTTCGCAAACAGAGCCCCGGACGCCTCCAGCTCCAGAATCTCCTCCACGGCCTCCCCAATCTCCTCTGCCGAGTAGGGCAGCCCCTCCTGCCGCACAGCCTCCCTGACAGCGGCGGCTTCTTTCACGCCCTCCGCCACAAGCGGCTCCACCAGAGGAATCAAATCATAGACCACATCGTCCACCACATGGATGGAACCGCTGTTCACATCCATCACGATATTGTATCCATTGCTTTTATATTGGTGTATCACTGAACTATCCCTTTCCCCGTCCGAATCCATCAACAAAGTTCAAGCAGCGAAGGAATCCGCTGCTTGGCTGGTCGAAACGAACGCCTATGTAACTGACAGGTTACGATTCACGACTCCCTCTGCGGCACAGCCGTAAATGGCAACACTATTTCACCTTCTCACAGCTCTGGTTCCCCACTGTGCAGGAAGTCTTGCAGGCAGACTGGCAGGAAGTCTGGCACTCGCCGCAGCCGC
>CAMQOJ010000162.1 GCA_947003375.1 uncultured Lachnospiraceae bacterium | reverse complement strand
TACACGAGTCTCTTCGTCGGCAGCGTCAGATGTGTATAAGAGACAGCCTGTGCACGGCGTTGGGCATGACCGCCCTCTTCTGCGGCGTCACGAACTGCCCTATCAGCTCCCTGCTCATCAGCTTCGAGCTGTTCGGCTACGAGGGCATGCCCTATTTCCTGCTGACCGTGGCCTTCAGCTACATGCTGTCAGGATATCACGGCCTCTATCACAGCCAGAAAATCGTATATTCGAAATACAGAACGGATTTTATCAATAAAAAGGTGGGGTGAAATCTGTCCGAGACCGCAGCCCCAGCCAAAATGCCTCCTTCCACATACCTTGTTCCTCCTTCCGCTCACACTGCTCCAGCAATATGACATTCTTGATTTCCTTCGACAAAAATTGACCGGCTGCCATATTTTTGATACCTTTATCATACTACAGCCATGGCCGAATTGCCATTCCATTTCCCATGTGGCATGTAGCTGCATATCCCTAATCCAAAAACAAAAAAGCTATAAGACAACAATGCCTTACAGCTTTTAAAGAGCAGGATACGGGAATCGAACCCGCCTCCTCAGCTTGGGAAGCTGATATACTACCAATGTACTAATCCTGCCTATTAGGTTTATACAAATGAGCCTTTCCTTTCGGACAAAAACATTATAACACATCCGGTACCATTTTGCCAATACTTTTTTTCAGAAACAGCAAAAAAATTTTATGCGGCACTTTATACATAATTGAAAGGGTATCGGTCATACTATTCCTTAGAGCAATCCTCGATAGCTCAATGGTAGAGCACTCGGCTGTTAACCGGGTTGTTGCAGGTTCGAGCCCTGCTCGGGGAGCGAGGCGTCGAGAAGGCGCATTTACAGAGGAGCTGCCCAGGAAGCCATTTCCTGGCAGCCCCTCTATATTCGAATCTTTGTATCTGACGATTATGCTCCGGACATGCAGCGGCATCTCAGTCCGACTGCCCATCTCCCCCCGCCGGGACAGATTTCCTCTGCCCCTCCAGAATCTCCTCCAGCGTCCTGGGCGTATAGCCCATGTAGTCGATCATGGCGCCGCAGTTGAACATCTGGCAGGGCTTGTCGTAGAGGGCCTCCATCTCGTACTTCACCCGCTCCATCATGTTCCACTCGAAGCTGATGTGGACATGGCCGTACAGATGGCACCAGCCGTAATAATGGCGGTTGAAGCAGGGGATGGGATAGTGGCTGAGCACTATGCCCTTCCCCTGGGGGAACGTCAGCTCCTTATAGTCCGCGATCTCCATGAAGAGGGACTGGAACTCCCTGTTCTTCAGCAGCCTCTTGTCGTGGTTCCCGACAATCAGATGCTTCTTCCCGTTCAGCGCCCCGAGGATCTCATTGGTTTTGGTGGCATTATGCCAGCTGATGTCCCCCAGGACGAACACCTCGTCCTCCGGGCCCACCGCATTGTTCCAGTTGTCCATCAGGGCCCTGTCGTGCTCCTCTATGGTCTTGAAGGGCCTGTTGTCAAAGGCCAGCGCGTTCTCATGCCCGAAATGGGTGTCCGCGATAAAGAAATATGCCACTGAAGCTCCCTCCTTCCGCTCTGCGGGGCGCATCCTGCGGCTCCACAACGGCCGTCCTATGCCCCCAGAATATCGATCTGGCACATCCGCATGGTCTCCAGCGCGGCCTCGTGGGTCTTCGGGGTCACACCGGCACAGCAGGCGGCATCCACGGAAATGCGCGCCTCCGGGAAATGGGCCTTCAGCAGCAGCGCGTTGGACACCACGCAGATGTCCGTGCACAGCCCCACCAACTGGATTTCCACCTCGCCGCCCGCAGCCGCCCTGCCGATCTCCTCCGCCAGCTTCGTGGAGCCGAACGTCCCTTTTTCAATAGTGCGATAATTCTTCTCCGACAGGGCGTACATCACTTTCTCGTTCAGGAGCCACCCGTCGCTGTCCTTGATGCAATGGGGCACAGGGAGCTTCTTCCCCTCCGCCGTCTCCAGGTAATCTGGGCCATGGGTGTCCAGAGTGGCGAATATCCTGCCCTCAAAGCCCTCTATCTTCGACACCACATTGTCCACGATCCCCAGGGCTTCCTTTGTCCCCAGGCTTCCGTCCACGAAGTCCCTCTGCATGTCTACCACTACCAGAATCTTCTCCATATTACCTCCTGTCCCGTTTCCGCATTCCAGAATCCCTGCCGTCTATTCGCCCTCCCTGTCCGGAGAAGGCCTTTTACAAAAAACCCCGGGACAGACTCTGTTCCCGGGGTTTGCCTGGTCATGCCAGCTTGCTCTTGGCCAGCTCTGCCAGCGTCTTGAAGCCGTCGGCATCGTTCACTGCCATCTCTGCCAGCATCTTCCTGTTGATTTCCACCTCAGCCAGCTTCAGGCCGTACATGAACCTGCTGTAGGACAGGCCGTTCATCCTGGCCGCGGCGTTGATACGCGCGATCCAGAGCTGCCTGAACTGACGCTTCCTCTCTTTTCTGCCCCTGTATGCGGTGGCGAGGGCCCTCATGACGGACTGCTTCGCAATCCTGTACTGTTTGCTCCTCGCTCCCCTGTAGCCCTTTGCGAGCTTCAATACTCTTTTATGTTTTTTCTTGGCGTTCAAGCCACCTTTAATTCTTGCCATTCTTAATCTCCTCCTGATTCAAATTTATACTGCGTAACTATTTCAAGTAGGGCAGGATCTTCTTCATGTTCTTCTCGTTCGTCTTGTCCGTTATAGCGGGCTTACGCAGATTACGCTTGGTCTTGCGAGACTTCTTGGTCAAGATATGGCTCTTGTAAGCCTTGTTCCTTTTCAGCTTACCCGTTCCGGTCATTTTAAAACGCTTTGCAGCAGATCTGTTTGTCTTCATTTTGGGCATAGCAATTTCCTCCTAAATTTAAATAATCTATATATACTCGGCGATAGGTCCTTTACAGCAGACGCCGTTTATATATGAAGCCTTGCGCTCTAGCGCTTTTCCGTCAGGAACATGGTCATGCTCCTGCCTTCTACCTTGGGCGCTTTCTCAATCACCGCGATATCGGCCACGCTCTGGGCGAAATCGTCCAGGATGTGCTTGCTGGTGTTCATATGGGCCATCTCACGACCGCGGAACCGAAGCGTTATCTTCACCTTGTCGCCCTTGCTCAGGAACTTCCTGGCGGCGTTGACCTTGGTGTTCAGGTCGTTGGTGTCGATGTTGGGGGAGAGGCGGATTTCCTTGATTTCAATGGTCCTCTGCTTCTTCTTTGCCTCTTTTTCCTTTCTGACCATCTCATACTTGTACTTCCCGTAATCGACGATCTTGCACACCGGGGGCTTCGCGGTGGGGGCAATCTTTACCAAGTCCAGGCCCGCCTCCTCAGCCATCCTCATAGCCTCCCTCGTAGGCATGACGCCGAGCTGCGCGCCGTCTTCGCCAACCAGGCGAATCTCCTTGTCCCGAATCTGTTCGTTAATCATTAAATCGCTAATGGTCTTATACCTCCCCATAAGAAAAGTGGATAGCATGACTATCCACTTTCACTCATTCAGCCCAGGGCAGCCCACTGTCTGCCTGTGAAATCCATATCGTGAACGCTTACTGGCCCGATTGCCGTAAGGTGAGAGCGGATACTCTGCTTTGTCAATGTGTTCTTCACACATTTAGCAATTCTACCATAGATTCCATCTGCTGTCAATATCCGATTTTTCTTTTTTGCTTTTTTTGCTTTTTTACTTTTTGCTTCTTAAATCTTTTTTCTGCCGTTCCTACTTCTCGGTAAATGTGGCGCATTCCGTGCCCCTGCAGTCGCAGGCTCCGCAGCCCTTGATGTCCACATGGTCGGCATGGCATTTGTAGTTGGAATTGTACATACATTTCACCGCTTCGCAGTCTATGCTGATGGTCTTGCTGGGATGCACCACGGAGCTCTTGAAGGAATCCGTGCCCTCCCGTCTCTGGGTGAAGCTCTCGCAGCAGGTTTCCCCACAGCAGCAGGCCTTCTGTCCGCCTACCATGATATCCCCTTTGCTGCACAGGTGCTGTTCATTGTAGCTGCAGTTTTCCACCGCGCATTTCAAATCCGCCATATTGGCCTCCTTCTGCGCTGCTGTCACTTTTCGCTCACGCGGATCCGCGGCAAGCAGCGCGGAGGCGGCGGATCCGGACAGGACATGCGCCGCGCCTGTGGCACCGGTGCATGCAGTCCTGTCAGGATTAGTATGCCTCATTCCGTCCTGTCTATTCCTCTTTTACGCTTTGGCGTTCTCCTGAATTTCCTCTTTTCGGATCTCCTTGGTGCGGATCTCCTCGCAGATCTGGTCCAGGAACGCGGCTAACGGCTTCTGACCCTCGTCCCCGGCGAAGCGGCTCCTGACGGACACCAGCCCTTCCTCTTCCTCCTGCTGGCCCACCACCAGCATGTAGGGCACCCTGTCCAGCCTGGCCTCGCGGATCTTGAAGCCGATTTTTTCGGAGCGGTTGTCCACAGTGGCATCGATATCCTTCGCCTTCAGCTCTTTCAGCACATCTGCGGCATAGGCCTCGTATTTCTCTGAAATCGGAAGCACCCTCACCTGCTCCGGGCACAGCCAGGTGGGGAACTTGCCCGCGTACTTCTCAATCAGCCAGGCCAGCGTCCGCTCATAGCAGCCGATTGAAGTCCTGTGGATGATATAGGGGCGCACCTTGTCGCCGTTCTCGTCGATATAGTACATGTCGAACTGCTCCGCCAGCAGGGCGTCCCACTGGATGGTGATCATGGTGTCCTCCTTGCCGTACACGTTCCTGGCGTTGATGTCCACCTTGGGCCCGTAGAAAGCGGCCTCCCCCACGTCCTCGGTGAAGGGAATTCCCAGCTCTCCCAGCACCTGGCGGATATGGCCTTCCGTCTCCTCCCAGACTTCCGGCTCGCCGATATATTTGTCACGGTTCTCCGGATCCCATTTGGACAGATGGTAGGTCACGTCCTCCTCCAGCCCCAGGGTCTGCAGGCAATACTGGGCCAGGGCGATGCAGCCCTTGAACTCCTGCACCATCTGGTCCGGCCGCACGATCAGATGCCCCTCGGAAATGGTGAACTGCCTTACCCTGGTGAGGCCGTGCATCTCCCCGGAGTCCTCGTTGCGGAACAACGTGGAAGTCTCGCCGTAGCGGCAGGGCAGGTCGCGGTAGGACTTCTGGCTGTTCTTGAACACATAGTACTGGAAGGGGCAGGTCATGGGGCGCAGGGCGAAGACTTCCTTGTCTTTTTCCTCGTCCCCCAGCACGAACATGCCCTCCTTGTAGTGGTCCCAGTGGCCGGAAATCTTGTACAGGTCGCTCTTTGCCATCAGCGGGGTCCTGGTGCGCACATACCCCCACTCCTTGTCCTCCAGGTCTTCGATCCAGCGCTGGAGCTTCATGACCATCTTCGTCCCCTTGGGAGTCAAAAGCGGCAGGCCCTGACCGATCACGTCCACGGTGGTGAACAGCTCCATCTCCCGGCCCAGCCTGTTGTGGTCCCGGCGCTTTGCGTCCTCCATGCGCTCCAGATGGGCCGCAAGCTCTTCTTTCTTATTATAAGCGGTGCCATAGATGCGCTGGAGCCTGGCCCTGTCGGAATCCCCTCTCCAGTAGGCCATGGAGGAGGAAATCAGCTTAAAGGCCTTCACGCCCTTTGTGCTCATCAGGTGGGGCCCGGCGCAGAGATCCACGAAATCCCCCTGCCTGTAGAATGAAATCTCCGCGTCCTCGGGCAGGTCCCGGATCAGCTCCACCTTGTAGGGCTCGCCCCTGTCCTCCATGAACCGCACCGCCTCGTCCCGGGGCAGGGTAAAGCGCTCCAGCTTCGCGCCCTGCTTGATGATTTTCTTCATCTGGGCCTCGATGGCATCCAAATCCTCCCTGGAAAAAGGCTCATGGTCGAAATCGTAGTAAAACCCTGTGTCGATGCTGGGGCCGATGGCCAGCTTCACCTGGGGGAAGAGATTCTTCACCGCCTCCGCCAGCACATGGGATGCCGTGTGGCGGATGGTGGAAAGGCCCTCCGCGTCATTCGCCGTGCAGATGCTCAGCTCGCAGTCCCCATCAACGACTGTCCGCAGATCTACCACCCTGCCGTCCACCTTGCCGCAGCAGGCCGCCCTTGCCAGCCCCTCGCTGATGTCCAGGGCGATGTCATACACGCTGAGCGCGCTCTCATATTCTTTTACGGAACCGTCTTTTAATGTAATCTTCATCTCTGTCCCTTCTCCCTTCTCTTTTTGCTGGCACATCTGCAGCCGCAGCCTTTCTTTTCCGTTCTGTTTTCTTTTCTGTTTTCTTTTTTCTTACCCGTTTCGTTTCCCTGCTCCAGCTTCCCGGTGCCGGCCTCACAGCCGCTGCCGTCCCCATTGCCGCAGCCGCTGCCGTTCCCATTGCCACAGCCGATCATGACGCCGTGGGTCATGGGCGCCATCCGCAGCCCCCGGACGATCCCCGCCAGCAGGCACAAGCCCGCGATCATCCAGAGTGTCGCCTTTGTCATGGTCACCTCTCCGTCGAAACAGATCTCCTTCAGCCTCCTGCATCTCTCCTTGCACTCTTCCATTTTCTGTCATCTCCTTTTCTCCCTGTGAACCCCAATCCGGCCGGGAAATGCTGACGCAAAAAAGCCCCCTGCAATATCGCTATTGCAAGGGACGTTTTTATCCCATATCCACCACAGGATTCCATAAAACGCGGTTCCACCCTTGTTGCAGCCCGGGACTCTCCCGGCTGCCGCCTTCCTTTGCCTGTAACGGGGCCACCGTGCCCGATTAAGGGCCGCTCCGAGACGGTCTTCAAATGCTTCCCGCCTGGGCCGCTCACAGCCCCGGTCTCCCGGGCGGCCCTCTCTGGAGGCGTTTCACATCCTACTCTTCTCTTCAACGCTTTCCCAAAGGGATATTCAATCCCTTCCCTAATCATAATACCTTCGCGGCGGAATGTAAAGAGTTTTTTGAAAAATTCACGTATCTCTGCTCTACATCCTACAGCGCCTTGGTGCCGTTGATGGCAGCCGTGATATAGCCGCTTACCTCTTCCCGGCTCAAATCCAGGGCCACCGCCAGCTCCCCGTAGAGATTCTCCTCCGCCAGGTGGAAGTATTTGGCGTCCACCGCCGTAATCTTCCGGCCCGCCTGGATGCGCTTCTGCTTGCGCTGGTGTATGGTCTTGATGAGCTTGACCAGCTCCTGGCAGTCATTGGACTTCATGCAGTCTTTGTACATCTGCTCGGTCATTTTGTCATTTGTGATGACCAATAGCGGAATCTCCGGAATCGTACCGATCAGCTGCTCTGCCTCCGTCCGCTCCAGAACCTTGCGCATGGTATGGTCCTTCTGGGAATCCACCGGCACATACACAGTGCTCCCCGCCGAGTAAAGAGGCTTCAGAATATAGTATTCCTTCTCCTTATCCGCGCCAGAAATATTGAGGACGGTGATATTTTCTACCTCACAGACGCCCTTGTTGCTGCATATCACATAATCTCCTATCTGAAACACCTGTACCCTCACTTTCCGCATGCTTGCTGACTATCAATATCTCCACTATATGTTATACCCATATTATAACAGATTAAACATATAAATGTCAGCACATTTTACAAAATCAGATCATTTTTGTGAAATGTGCGCATGAGGGAATTGTGGTATTTTGTATAGAATATTCACACATATTTTGTCAATCGATAACTTTTACACTCTCAATGACAGGCTGATACTGGCTCTCCACTGTGTTATTACTGTCAGGGATATAGGCTTCCTCCGTGATGGCGTCGCAGATGGCGTCCACCACCTCCATGCCCTCCGTCACATACCCGAAGCAGGCGTACTCTCCGTCCAGGAAGACGCTGTCGGCGTGGACGATGAAGAACTGTGAGCTGGCGCTGTCCATCATCTGGGAACGCGCCATGGAGATAGCCCCCCTGGTGTGGGACAGGTTGTTCTCCACCCCGTTCTTGGAAAACTCGCCCTTGATCTGCTCCTCAGAGCCGCCTCTGCCATTGCCCAGGGGATCCCCGCCCTGTATCATAAAGCCCGAAATTATGCGGTGGAAGGTCAATCCGTCATAGAATCCCTCCCCCGCCAGCTTCAGGAAATTCTCCACCGTGATTGGCGCCGCATCCCCGTCCAGCTCCACGGAAATGGTGCCGTAATCCTTCACCACAATCTCCACATGATGCTTCCCGGAGGCGTCCACGGCCCCTTCGGTGCCGGCTTCCTCTTCCTCCTGCGCGCTCTCCTGGGCAGGGCTTGTCTCCTGCCCTGAGTCCGCGGAGGATTCCTGCTTTTCCTTGTCCCCGCAGGCCGCCAGCGATACTGCCATTACTGCTACCAGCAAAATGCCCAACAATCTCTTTTTCATTTTCTCTCCCTTTCTTTCCTTTCGTCCCGCAACAATAGTGCCATCACAGGAGCCCATGCAACTATGATGACACTACGAAGCTTTTTTTATGCAAAATAACCAATGGTTACCCGCTTTCTTTCCGAAAACTCTATACGGTGAAGTCAAAACGCTGGCCTGTGGTGCTCTGGCGCTCCTCTTTTACGGCGTTCCAGTCCACATTTGCGATTTTCTCCGCCAGCTCCTCTATCGTGGAGGCATATACGGTGGTGCGC
>CAMQOJ010000161.1 GCA_947003375.1 uncultured Lachnospiraceae bacterium | reverse complement strand
TCTACACGAGTCTCTTCGTCGGCAGCGTCAGATGTGTATAAGAGACAGTATATGCGCTATGCCAATGCAAAGGTGTGCCCGCCCAGGCTGGAGGAGAAATCCTACCGGGTCAGGGGCACGGCAGAGCCTTTTTATACGCTGAACATCATAGACGGCATTATGTCCGTCTCGGAGGTCATGGCGGCGGCGAAGCGCTATGGGGCCACGATTACGGAGTACCTGAACGCAGTGCTGCTTCAGGCGCTGTTGATTAAGCAGGAGGAGGACCACCGCATCCATCTGCGCCCGGTGAAGATTGCCATGCCCGTGAACCTGAGGCGTTTCTTCCCGTCCATTACTCTGCGGAATTTCATCACCATGATTTTCCCCGGCGTGGACCCCAGACTGGGGGAATATACATTTGAAGAAATCGTGGTTCAGGTGCGCAACTATATGAGATACTATCTCAATGAGAAGCTGCTAAGGGGGGACATCACCACCAATGCGGCCACCCAGCGCAATCCCTTTATCCGGGTGGTGCCGCTGTTTATCAAGGACTTCGTGGTGCGGCTGTTCTACACGAAAGTACAGGACAAAAATTCTTCGGCAGGGCTGACCAACATGGGCGTGATGAAAGTGCCGGAGGGAATGAAGCCCTATATCGAGAGGTTCGACATCTACATGGGACAGCCCTTTTCACGCAGGACCAACTGCGCCATCATCAGCTTCGAGGATATCCTGACGGTGAACTTCGCCAGCAGCATCGTGGAGGCGGATGTGGAGCGGTATTTTTTCAGGCGGCTGGTGCGGGACGGCATCCATGTGAAGATAGAGAGCAACCGGGAGACGGATGTGGTAGAGTGAGGACCGATACAGGCAGGGAGGTATGGATATGTCATATTGCGTGAATTGCGGCGTGGAGCTGGAGCAGAGTGCGAAGAGCTGTCCTCTGTGCAACACGCCGGTGATCAATCCCAGGGAACGGCTGCAGCAGGGAAGCCGCGGCGGTATGGAGGCTGGGAAGGGGGAGAGCCCCGCCGCCTTTCCCGAGGACAAGGGACAGGTGGAGACGGTGAAGAGAAAGGATTTGGGCCTGCTGCTGTCCATGGTGATCGGGGCCTGCGTGGCCACCTGCGGCGTGCTGAACCTGCTGGTATTCAATGGGGTGCCATGGTCGCTGGCGGTAATCGGGGCCTGCATGATTCTGTGGGTGTTCATGATTCCGGCAGTCATCTACACAAGGCAGTCGGTCTATGTGTCCCTGCTGCTGGACGGCGGAGCGGTGGCCCTCTATCTGTATATGCTGACCTACCTGTCGGGGAGCGATGGGTGGTTCCTGGGGCTGGGCCTGCCGATCACCCTGCTGGTGACAGGGCTGGCGGAGCTGGTAACGCTGTGCATCCGCAGGCTCCCCCGCTCCTTCCTGACTGTGGCGCTCTATCTGTTCACGGCGCTGGGCCTGCTGTGCATGGGCCTGGAGATGCTGATCAGGCGGTATCTGGAGGCGCGGATTTTCCTGACCTGGTCGGCAGTAGTGCTGACAATCTGCACCATACTGGATATCGCTGTGATTACGGTGCTTTCCCGCAGACGGCTTCGGAACGCCCTGCGCAGAAGGCTGCATTTTTGAGTATCTGATTCTGTGGTACGCGGCGCAGGCGTTTCCGGGTGTCTGCGGAGAAAAGGTTATGAGAATGGATGGGGATGGAGATGGAGAAAGACAGAGAGATTTTGACTAAGACAGAGATTGAGGTCGGAAAGGACATAGAGGAGGCCGACAGCACGGACAGAAAAATGCAGGGGCTGATGAACCTGATCAGGCGCGTCCATGGCATGGTGGAGAATACCGACATCGAGAAGCACAGACAGTCTCAGGATCATATCGGCACCATCCTGAGCAATACGAAATCCGTCGAGTACCGGGAAGCGGACATAGGCGGCATGTACGGGGAATGGATCAGCGTCAACCGGGCCCATATGAAGAAGTATGTGCTGCTGCACTGCCACGGGGGCGGATATTCTACCGGGAGCAGCCTGTATGCCAGGACATTGACCACCAAGCTGGCAGAGTCCACTTCCATGGACGTGCTGTGCTTTGATTACCGCCTTGCCCCGGAACATCCCTACCCCGCGGCTTTGGAGGATGCCATGAAAGCGTGGGACTACCTGATGCTTTTGGGATATGGAGCCAGGGACGTGGTGGTGACAGGGGATTCCGCGGGAGGGAATCTTGCCCTGGCGCTGACGCTGAAGCTGAAGGAGGAGAAGCGGCTGCTGCCCAGGGGAATCCTGCTCATGTCGCCCTGGACGGATCTGACCTCCGCGGGCAAGTCCTTCCAGACCAAGGCCGAGGCCGATCCGGTGCTGAACTGCACCTATATCGACAGGATGGTGCAGGCCTATGCGGCGGGACGCGACCTGAAAGATCCGCTGATTTCCCCGCTGTTCGGGAATTTCGAGGGATTTCCGCCCACCTATATCCAGGTTGGGGAGAACGAAATCCTCTTAAGCGATGCCCTGCGGCTCCATCGTACCTTCGTTGAAAAGAACGTGTCCGTGAAGATAGACATCTATCCGGGCATGTGGCATGTATTCCAGATGTCCCCTGTCCGGGCGGCCCGGGCGGCCATGGACAAAAACGCGGAATTTATTTTCGATGTATGCCGCTAAAAGCGCGGGAAGAAGTTCTAAGCCTGCAAAGAGGGGGCAAGGCCCACCTCTTTTAGTACGCAGGCTTAGAACTATTTTCGGGGGATTCGCGCAGAAAAAAGGATTTTGGCTACAGACGCAGAATAATGATAGTAGAGGAGTCGGAAGGCAGGAGAGGGCATGACTATCAGAGAAAATTTGGAACAGTGGGAGAAGCAGTATTTGAGCCCCTATGCGTCTTTTAGCACGGATTCAAAGGGGAGGAGGAGGCCGGAACCGCATTGCGATGTACGGCCTGTGTTTCAGAGGGACCGTGACCGGATCGTACACTGCAAGGCGTTCCGGAGACTGAAGGACAAGACGCAGGTATTCCTCTCCCCGGAGGGGGATCATTACCGCACCCGTCTGACCCATACCCTGGAGGTCTCCCAGAACGCCCGTACCATCGCAAAGGCCCTGCGGCTCAACGAGGAGCTGGTGGAGGCCATCGCACTTGGGCACGACCTGGGGCATACGCCCTTCGGGCATGCGGGGGAGCGGGCGCTGAACCGCATATGTCCCCTGGGCTTCGAGCATAATCTCCAGAGCGTGCGGACTGTAGACAGGCTGGAGAAGAAAGGACAGGGGCTGAACCTCACAGAAGAGGTGCGCGACGGCATCCTGAACCATCAGACCAGCGGTACCCCACATACGCTGGAGGGGAAGATTGTCCGACTCTCGGACAAAATCGCCTATATCCATCACGACATGGACGATGCGGTGCGGGCCGGTATCCTGAAGGAGGGCGACGTGCCCAGGGAAATCCGGGATGTGATCGGCAGCACGCCCAGCGACAGGTTCGACCATTTCATCCACGACATCGTGAATGCCAGCATGGGGAAGAACGACATCTGCATGTCGGAGGAGACCCATCTGGCCATGACGCGGATGCGGGCTTTCATGTTCGAGCATGTGTATGAGAACCCTGTGGCCAAGAGCGAGGAGACCAAGGCGGAACGGCTGATGGAGACGCTCTATCTGCATTTTCTCCATCATATCGACAGCCTGCCGGAGGAGTTCAGGAACCTCTTGGACCAGGGGGAGCCCAGGGAGCAGGTAGTGTGCGATTACGTGGGAGCCATGACAGATCGCTATGCCATTGCCGTCTATGATGACATATACATACCGAAGTCGTGGATGGGCTGAGAGGGCTCCGGTTGAGAGATGGAGGCACAGATGTACTATTCGGACGAGATTGTGGAGGAGGTCAGGGCGAGGAATGATATCGTGGAAGTGGTCTCGGGATATGTGAGGCTGCAGAAAAAGGGCGGCCGCCATTGGGGGCTATGCCCTTTCCACAACGAGAAATCCGCCTCCTTTTCCGTGAACGGAGATCTGCAGGTGTACCACTGCTTCGGCTGCGGAGCGGGCGGAAACGTGTACACCTTTGTGATGAACTATGAGAACTATTCCTTCCCGGAGGCAGTGAAGATGCTTGCGGAGCGGGCCGGCGTGGCGCTTCCCGAGGAGAGCGGGTCCGAGGGCGCCAGGCAGCGGGAGAGCAGGCGCGCCAGGCTTCTGGAGGTCAACAAGGCGGCGGCGAAGTTCTTCTATTATCAGCTGCGCAGCCCCCACGGGGAGATTGGATACCGGTATCTGAAAAAGAGGGAGCTTTCCGATGAGACCATGCACAGATTCGGGCTGGGCTTCGCGGGGAAGAACGGGGCATATCTGGTGCAGTATCTGCGGGAGAGAGGCTTTGAGGACGAACTGATACAGGAGGCGGGCCTGGCCAGCCATTCCGAGAAATACGGCCTGAACAGCCAGTTCTGGAACCGGGTCATGTATCCGATTCAGGACATCAATAATCGGGTCATCGGCTTCGGGGGCCGGGTAATGGGAGACGGGGAGCCCAAGTACCTGAATTCGCCGGAGACGCCCATATTCGACAAGAGGCGCAATCTCTACGGACTGAATTACGCCAGAAAGGCCAGGAGCGGCAACATCATTCTCTGCGAGGGCTATATGGATGTCATCGCCATGCACCAGGAGGGCTTCACTCAGGCGGTGGCCTCTCTGGGGACTGCCTTTACGGCGGAGCAGGCGGCCTTGCTCAGGCGCTACACGGAGACGGTGCTGCTGGCCTACGACAGCGACGGCGCGGGTGTGAAGGCGGCGCTGCGAGCCATCGGTATCCTGCGGGAGGCCGGGCTCATCGGCAAAGTCATCAACATGCAGCCCTACAAGGATCCGGATGAATTCATGAAGGGGCTGGGGAGGGAGGCATTTGAGGAACGGATTCGCCAGGCGGAGAACAGCTTTTTCTTCGAAGTACGGATTCTGCAGGGACAGTTCGACATGGACGACCCGGAGGAGAAGACCAGGTTCCACAGGGAGATTGCAAAGAAGCTATGCGAATTCTCCGAGGATGTGGAGCGGGACAACTACCTCCAGGCAGTGGCTGAGAAGTACTATATCGGCATCGACAACCTGCGCAGGCTGGTGTCGAGCTACGCCAGGGGCACCGGTCTGGCGAAGCCCATATACCGCCCTAAATCAGGCATCCAGAAGAAAAAGGGGCCTGAGGAGGGGGCCAGGCAGTCCCAGAGGCTCCTGATTACATGGATCAGCACTGAGCCCGGCCTCTATGGCAGGATCAAAAAATATATCTCCGCGGCGGACTTTACGGTGGAGATCTATCGCAGGGTGGCGGAGCGGCTTTTTTCGGAGCTGGAGGAGGGCCGGGCCAATCCTGCGGGCATCATCAGCATGTTTGAGGACAGCGAGGAGCAGAAGGAGGCAGCGGCACTTTTCTCCGCGATGCTGCCGCAGCTGGATTCGAGGCAGGAGCGGGAGAAAGCCTTTCAGGAGATACTGCTCTCCGTGAAAAAGAACAGCTATGAGCACTACATCTCCCACATGGGGGCGGACATGGGCGCGCTGGCCAGGGCGATCGAGGGCAAGAAAGCGCTGGAAGAGCTGGCGGGAACGCATATTTCCTTAGATTAAGGTAAAGATATTGGTAACTTTCTACAGTTATGACCGGCAAGGTGTCTATAGCAAATCAAAAAGGGAAAGGACTTCCCGAGGAAGGATGGAATTACTACAATGGATGAAAACATACGGGCAAAGTTTGAAGAGAAGGTGAAAGAGCTCCTCAACATGGCCAAAAAGAAGAAGAATGTGCTGGAATATCAGGAAATCAGCGACTTTTTTGCGGACATGCCTCTGGAGGAGGAGCAGTTCGAGAAGATTCTGGATGCCCTGGAGCAGAATAATGTGGACGTGCTGCGCATCACGGAGGACGAGACCGACGTGGAGGAGATTATCTTGTCGGAAGAGGACGATGTGGATGTGGAGAATCTGGATCTGTCCATCCCGGACGGGATCAGCCTGGAGGATCCTGTACGCATGTACTTAAAGGAGATCGGCAAGGTGCCCCTATTGTCCGCCGAGGAGGAGATTGAGCTGGCCAAGCGGATGGAGCTGGGGGACGAGGATGCGAAGAAGCGGCTGGCCGAGGCCAACTTACGCCTGGTGGTCAGCATCGCCAAGCGGTATGTGGGCCGGGGCATGCTCTTCCTGGATTTGATTCAGGAGGGGAATCTGGGGCTGATCAAGGCCGTGGAGAAGTTCGACTACCGTAAGGGCTATAAATTCTCCACCTACGCCACATGGTGGATCAGACAGGCTATAACCAGGGCCATAGCGGATCAGGCCAGGACTATCCGAATCCCGGTGCATATGGTGGAGACAATCAACAAGCTGATTCGGGTGAGCAGGCAGCTCCTTCAGGAGCTTGGCAGGGAGCCGACCCCCGAGGAGATTGCGGAAGAGATGAGCATGCCCGCGGACCGGGTGCGGGAGATTCTGAAGATCAGCCAGGAGCCGGTGTCCATGGAGACGCCGATTGGCGAGGAGGAGGACAGCCATCTGGGAGACTTCATCGAGGACGACAAGGTGCCGGTGCCCGCGGACGCGGCGGCGTTCACCCTGCTGAAGGAGTCTCTGGTGGAGGTGCTGGGGACCCTGACGGAGAGGGAGCAGAAGGTCCTGCGACTGCGGTTCGGCCTGGACGATGGCCGGGCCCGGACTCTGGAAGAGGTGGGAAAGGAATTCAATGTGACCCGTGAGCGCATCCGCCAGATTGAGGCGAAGGCGCTGAGGAAGCTGCGCCACCCCAGCCGCAGCAGGAAGCTGAAGGACTATCTGGACTGATGGAGAGAAATGCGCGGACGGCCCTGTCGGGGCGGCTGCAGATGCTGGCCGATATGGTGACTCCGGGAAGCAGGCTGGTGGACGTGGGCTGCGACCATGCTTTTCTGTCCATCTATCTGGTGCAGGCCGGAATCTGTCCCAGCGCGCTGGCCATGGACGTGCGCGGAGGGCCGCTGGCGGGGGCGAAGCGACATGTGGAGGAATACGGGCTTGGGGACTACATAGCTTTGCGCCTGTCGGACGGCCTGGAGGCGTATGGGGCGGGAGAGGCCGACTCGCTGGTGTGCGCCGGCATGGGCGGCAGGCTCATGGAGCGGATCCTGCGGGAGGGGATGGACCAGGCTAAGAGCCTGGGGGAGCTGATTTTGCAGCCCCAGTCGGAACTGCCGCGGTTTAGGGCTTTCCTGCGGGAGGCAGGCTTTCAGGTGACGCAGGAGAGGGCCGTCCGCGAGGACGGGAAGTATTACTTTGCCATGAAAGCCCGGCCTGTGGAAGGCGTCGCGGGAGCCTGCGGCAGGCCGGGGGACAGGGCGGACGGATTTGGGCTGTATGACCTGTTCGGGGAACATTTGTTAAAGCAAAGGAATCAGGTGCTTTTCTCCTACCTGCGGCAGCGCGGGAGCTATCTGGAGCGGCTTGCGGCATCGCTGGAGCGGGCGGGCTCGCGAAAGGCCGGAGGGCGGTCAGAGGAGGTGCGGGAGGAGCTGGCGCGGATAGAGGAGGCTCTTGGCTATTACAGCAGCACAGAATGACAGAAGGGAAGGGTGGATATGGTTACAGTTACGATTCATGGAGAGCACAAGCAGGTAGAGCAGGGAACCACGTTCGAGGCCATCGCGGCGGAATACCAGAAGGAATATGACGGCACCATCGCTCTGGTGAGCGCCAACGGCAAGATTCGGGAACTTTTTAAGAAGGTCACCAGGGACTGCGAGATAGAATTCTTCACCCTGAAGGACAGCGTCGGGCATAAATCCTATATCCGCGCTGCCAAGATGCTGTTTTTGAAGAGCATGAGCGATGTGTTCGGGGCCGCTGCCGCCCGGAAGACCTGCGTGGAATTCTCCATAGGCCGGGGGCTTTATATCAATACTCTGGGAACGGTGGAGGCCACGCGGGAGAATGCACGGCGAATCAAGGACAGGATGGGGGAGCTGGTGGAGGCGGGGACGCCTTTCCTGAAGAGATCCTATCCGCTGGATGACGCGATAGATCTTTTCCGGAGGAAGGGCATGGAGGACAAGGTGAAGCTGTTCCGCTTCCGCATGGGCTCCACGGTGAACGTGTACGAAATGGAAGGCTATTATGATTACTATTACGGATATATGCTCCCCAATGCGGGTTACATCAGGTGGTATGACGTAATTCCCTACGAGGAGGGATTCATGCTGGTACTCCCTTCCGAGTCCAGGCCCACGACACTGGAGCCCTTCACGGAGAGCAGGAAGCTGTTCGATACCATGGAGAGTGCAAAGGGCTGGGGCAGGACGGCGGGGATCGAGACTGTGGGGGACCTGAATGAGCAGATCTGCAGCGGCTCTGTCAGCGACCTGATTCTGGTGCAGGAGGCGGAGCAGGAACGGATGATCGGGGAGATAGCGAAGGATATCGCCGGCAGGGAGAACGTGAAGTTCGTCATGATCGCGGGGCCCTCCTCCTCGGGCAAGACCAGCTTCTCCCACAGGCTCTCCATCCAGCTGCGCACCCTTGGCAAGGTGCCCCATCCAATCGCGCTGGACAATTATTTCGTGAACAGGGAGCAGACGCCCAGGGACGAAAAGGGGGATTACAATTTCGAATGCCTGGAAGCCA
>CAMQOJ010000160.1 GCA_947003375.1 uncultured Lachnospiraceae bacterium | reverse complement strand
TTTTCATTCTGTCTCAGGTGCTTTACTTATTGGATTTCATTCTGTGGAAAAATGTTCTAAAATGACCTTACCATTAAAAAAGAAAGCGGGAAAGGTCTATGAAATCTGCTACGAAACAATCCAAAAAGAAAAATGGCGGCGGTTTTCTGGCAGGGCTGGGTTACGACATGAAGCACAATCCCTATCTGTGCCTCCTGTGCCTGCCGGCGATACTGTGGTTCTGCGTATTTGCCTACAGCCCGCTAGTCTATCTGCTGACCGCGTTCAAGAAATATCAGCCTACCCAGGGGCTGTGGGGCAGCGAATGGGTGGGCCTGAAGAACTTCCAGGCGTTCTTCGGCTCGGACGCGTTCTTCCGGGTGACCTTCAACACCATCTTCCTGAACGCCCTGTTCATCGTGACCTCCATGGCGGTATCCATCTTCATCGCCATCGCCCTGTCGGAGGTGGGCAACAAGATGTTCAAGAAGGTCACCCAGTCCGTGGTCATCCTGCCCCACTTCATCTCCTGGACGGTGATCGCGCTGCTGTGCGAGGCCCTGCTGAAGACCCAGAACGGCTTCATCAACAACCTCCTGACCTCCATCGGTCTGGAGAAGATCAATTTCTACCAGGATGCCAGCGTATGGCCCGCGCTGCTGGTGTTCCTGCGGATCTGGCAGGGGGCTGGCTACGGCTCCATCGTGTACCTGGCTACCATCGCCGGGCTGGATCAGGAGATGTTCGAGGCCGCCAGGGTGGACGGGGCCACCAGGGGCCAGTGTATCCGCTACCTGACCCTGCCGCTGTTAAAGACCACCGCCATTATGCTCTTCATCATGAATATCGGCAAAATCTTCAACGGCGACTTCGGCATGATCTACAACCTGGTAGGGACCAACTCCATGCTGTACCGCACCACGGACGTAATCGACACCTATGTGTACCGGATGCTGGTGGAATCCACCAACATCGGCCAGTCAGCGGCAGTCAGCTTCTACCAGTCCGTCATGGGATTCATCATCGTCATGGCCACCAACGCCCTGACCAAGAAGCTGGATCCGGATTCCGCGCTGTTCTGAGAAAACATGAATTACAGCATCTGCCCATGCCCTGGTACTGGACGGACAGATGCGGGACTTATACTGCAGACCGCCAGGATTTACAGTGGTGTCTCCGGGAAGGTATTTGGCTGGCGGTCTGCAGTCGGGTTGCACTGCAAATTTAACCGTTGTGCAGTATAAAATAAGGAGGTCAAAATGGCAAAACAAATTTCCGATGAAGCCTATGCGGCGAAATCAAAGATAAAAATGACCACAGGGGACAAAGTCCTGAACGGCTTCTTCTATCTGTTCATCACCCTGTTCTCCATCGCATGCCTGGTGCCCTTTTTGCTGGTGGTGGCATCCTCGCTGACCCAGGAGCAGGCCCTGACTACATACGGCTATTCCCTGTGGCCCAGGGAGTTCTCCCTGGATGCCTATAGGCTGGTGACGGTAAGCTCCGACATTCCCCAGGCCTACCTGGTGACCATCTTCATCACCCTGTTCGGCACGTTCCTGTCCATGCTGTTCACCTGTGCCGTGTCCTACGCCATGAGCGTGAAGAACTTCAAGAGCCGTTCCGCCCTGGCGCTGTTCATCTACTTCACCATGCTCTTCAACGGCGGCCTGGTGGCCAACTACCTGCTGATCACTAAGACCTTGACCTTGCAGAACACCATCTGGGTGCTGATCTTCCCTGCCATCTGCAATGCCTGGAACATTCTGCTGATGCGCAATTTCTTCAACGGGATTCCGGATTCCCTGGCGGAGTCGGCGAAGATAGACGGGGCCAATGACATCATCATCCTGTTCAAGATCATCATCCCCATCTCCCTGCCGGGCATCGCCACCATCGGCCTGTTCTATGCCTTGAGCTACTGGAACGAGTGGTATAAATGCCTGCTGTACATCGACTCCAACCATGGCCAGTACTACACCCTGCAGTACCTGATTCAGAGGATCCTGCGCCAGGTGAACTACGCGGCCAGCCAGCCCGCCGAGGCCGTGGGCCTGAATTCCGTGTCCCTGCCCACCTACGCCTACCGCATGGCCACCATCGTGGTCTCCACAGGCCCCATCATCCTGCTCTATCCTTTCCTGCAGAAATATTTCGTGCAGGGCCTGACAGTGGGATCCGTGAAGGGATGACTATATAAACGGCATTTAATTCTTGCCAGTCGCATAGCACAGCCAGTCATGCCGTTTATCCGGTTTTTGGCAAGATTTAATCGCTACATATATAGATTGCGAATGCAATTGAAAGAAATCGTTAGGAAAGCTCTGCGAAAGCAGGGCTTTCCTGCTTTCACTCACGATTCGCCCCCGCTCTTCCCCATCTTCTTCCGGTAATCCCCCGGCGTCATGCCGGTATGCTTCTTCACGAAGGTGAAGAAGTAGTTCTTCGTGGAAAAGCCCAGCTTGTCGCTGATTTCCGACAGGGACATGTCCGTGTCCAGCAGCAGGCTGCAGATCAGAGCCAGCTTCTTCTGGGTGATATAGCCCGACAGGGAATCCCCCGTATTCTCCTTGAACACATTCCGCAGATAATTCACGGACAGATGCACCTGATTCGCCAGGAATCCCACCGATAGATCCGGATTGTAGATGTTCTCCTCCACCAGCCTGTGGATTTCGTCTATCAGCTCCTTTTTCCCCGAGTCCGCCTCCTTCGCCTTGGCCAGCTGCTCGATATCACTGGCGCAGCGGGCACAGAGCCTGGCTTCTATATCCTGTAGGGTGCTCTGCTCCAGGGCCTTGTAGTCCCAGTCCCCCTCCGCGGCGATATAGTTCATAAGCTCCAGCCGCCGCAGGGAGGTAGTCAGCTGTAGGATGGAGCACAGAATCTGCTCAATCCGGTAGTCCCGCACTGCACCGACGAAATCACGTACATATCCTGAAGCAGTTTCCGGGGACAGGGACTTGACGGCACCCAACAGGGCGTCCCCAATCTCGAAGGGATAGGTCTGCTCCAGGGCGGGGGCCAGGCGCAGGCCGGCTGCGGCATGGATGGAGCCGTTTCCGGTGACGAAGCGCTGGGAGAAGGCCTCGTAGGCGCTCTGGTAGGATAGGGACAGCTCCGTCAGCTCCTCCACCGTGTCGCCGATTCCGGCGGAGAAGGTGATCTTATAATGCTTCTCGATAAAGCCCTGGGCCTCCTGCAGCAGCCGGACGATCTCCTCCGTGTTTGGCTCGCTGAAATTCAGCAGGAAGACCACAAAGGGAGAGTCGGTCTCAATGTGCTGGACAATCACCGTGGAGGAGAGGAGCTCCTCCGTCACGTTCTGGACCACATATTTCAGCAGACTGGCCTCCACATGGATGCCGGACTGCTCCGCTGTGGGAGGGTCGATGCCCAGCAGCAGAATCAGGTTGTCCTTTTCATGGAGGCTTGCGTTCAGGGCTTCCAGCTCGGCGCTGTACTGGGAGAGGGAGCCGGAGGTGTCCGTCAGCAGGGACTTCAGGAACTGCTTGTTCTTGTCTTTCATATAGGCATGGCTGACCTGCTGGAGGTCCGTGTTGATGTTCAGGATTTTCTGGTAGGCCTGGGACAGGTAATCGAAATCATTGCCCGGCATTGTCTCCTGCCCGCCGTCTGGTTCCTTGGGCTCCTCAGAGGACAGCGCCGGGTGGGCGGATATGTAGGTCTTGAGCTGTCTGAGGGGATTGTAGATGATCCAGCTCAGCAGCAGGGAGAGCACCAGGCCAACCCCTAAGTAGACCGCGGAATAGCGGAATAGCGTAGACATGGCAGAGTTCTCCGGGTAGATGTACATATTGTTCAGGCTGCAGATATAGGTGATGCCCAGGCCGATGTTCTTGATGTACCTCACGGACTGACGGCCCGGCCCCTGGCGGTAGGAGAAGGAGCCGCGGTTCTCTGCGGAGTCCTGTATCCGGCGGTACAGCTCGTTTTCCCTGTAGTCTGTGCCGAAGAGGTCGGGATTCGAGGCGGACATGACCTTCCCGGCGCTGCTGACCAGGACGATGTCGATGTATTCGCTGTCGCTTAAGGATAGCATGTCCGAATAGGCCTGGTAATCCAGGTTCACCACCATGGCGCCCGCGGGGGTGGAATAGAAGACCATGGTGAGCACAGGGACATCCCGGTGGATGATGCCGTCCGTCAGGCAGTCGATGTAGCGGGGATAGCAGAACAGGGGCCGTATGCTGGGGGTCATATCCTCCAGGATGTGGAAGATCTCGCTGTCGCTGTGGTTGCCGATTGCAGTGCGGCCCGCGTGGTCATGGATGGTCCCCGTCTGGAAATTGATGAGATAGACGGAATTCACCAGGGAGCTGGCCATGCGGATGCTGGTGCTCAGCTCATTTGCCTCCAGCGCCAGGGCATTGCTGTAGGTATCTCCATAGAGGATGTTGCCAGTGGAGGTACGGTCCAGGATATTGTAGCAGTAGCTGATGATATCCTTTAAGGTGGTCTGGTTCACATTGTAGGCCTGGGTGATGGTATACTCCTGCATGCCCTCCAGGGTATCACGGTAGTCCCTGTTCATGAACAGGAAGACGATGATGATGAACAGGAGGAAGATGACGCAGGTGGCCAGCAGATAGGAGTACAGTACCTTTTTATAGTAGATGCTGCTGCGGTATTCCTGGTTCATTGTCCTGATGACATTTTTGATGCTCATGATAATGTACTCCTTTGGATTTTTTTGTATTCTTTTCGGAGGGTTCAAAAGTTAATGGTGGTTTGTTTTATCGTTACATATTGTAGTTTTTCCGCTGGGGACGGGCAGAGGCCCTAAAACCCGGAGGGCGGGTTTTAGGGCTCGCTTCGCTCCTCAAATAGTCGAATACCCAACTGCTCGAACTAGCTCGGCAGTTGGGTCTCCGCCTATTTGACTCTGCCCTTTGCGGACATTATACCATTTCCTGTTTGCACCGTGCAAGCGGTTTGAATCGTTAAGATGATGCTTTTCTTTATTTTGTGAAGTTGAAATGTGGAAAAAGGGATAGTATCATAAAATCACACCTACAGCGGAACGGCAGCGCAGACATGCAGGAGGGCGCCCACGCAGAGAGCCGCCGGATTCCGCAGACCGATGCAGACCATGTACCTGATACATCGTATATAGGCAAAAAGAGAGAAAGTGAGGAAACATATTTATGAAAAAGAAATGGCTCGCGCTTGCACTATCAGCAGTGATGGCAGCAGGAACCCTGACAGCATGTGGCGGCTCCGGTGACGGGAACGCTTCTTCCGATAACCAGGACAGCTCCAAACAGGAGTCCTCCCAGGATTCCCAGGAGAGCTCCGAGGAAAGCTCCGAAGAAGACTCCGAAGAAGACTCCCAGGAAAGCGGAGACAGCGGTTCTGCCGCCTCCGGCGAAGCAGTGACGATCAAGTTCCTCCACAAGGGCCCCAAGCCTGACGGGTGGGACGCGGTCTATGAGAAATACCTGGAAATGACAAAGGACACCCTGAACGTCGAACTGGACATCAACTGGGTGGAGCATGCGGACTACAAGGATAAGCTGAACCTGGAGATCACCTCCGGCTCCGAGTGGGACCTGGTCTTCGACGCCTCCTGGGTGCAGCTGAAGAACCTGGCTCCGGAAGGGTATTACGCGGATCTCTCCAAATACTTCAATAACCCGGAGGAATATCCCGGCCTGGCAAAGGCTTTCTCCGCGGAGACCATGGAGTCCAATATCTGGTTCGATTCCATGTGCTACATTCCCCTCTATGAGGTATACGGAAACGGAATCCCGTGCATCTGGTACCGGCTGGACTGGGCCAAGGAGTGGAACATCGGCACCGACGGCAAGATAGAGAGCTATGAGGACATGGAGAAATACTGGCAGGCCGCTGTGGACAATGGCAAGATCGGCTACGGCGCCACCCAGGCCAGAGGCTTCTTCCAGCAGCTCTCCTTAAGGGGCGAGGTCTACCCGGGTTCTGCGGAAGCGGGGCTGCAGCAGTTCTCCGCGGCGGGTCTGACCATCTGGACATACACCAAGGACAACCAGCTCATCGCCTATGCGGTGGAGGGCTCCGGAGATGAGAGCTTCAAGGATTTCCCGGAGGGCTGGCAGCGGGACTTCGGCATGGACAGATATGAGAAGTTCGCCCAGTGGCAGGAGGCCGGTTACATCGATCCCGATTCCCTGAGCTGTACCGATGCGGCTACGCCTTTCGAGAGCGGCCTGAGCGCATCCTATGTGGGCACCCTGGACGACTATGTGGGCGTAAAGGATATGGAGCAGACCCTGGGCGAGGGCACGGTAGGCTTCTTCGTATACTATGACGGCATCCGGAACATGGAGAAGGGCGCCATCGCTGTGGACTACGCCGGTAACAACGGCCTGTGCGTCCCCGCCAACTCCGACAAGATAGATTCCACCATGAAGTTCCTGGATTGGCTCTTCGGCTCCCAGGAGGCCCATGACCTGTTCCAGTTAGGCATCGAGGGCGTGGACTTCAAGTACGGGGAGACGGAAGGGACTTATGAGACATTGACCTCCTACAGCTCTGACTTCGGCGGCTATGGGTGGACCTGGAATCCTGAGTACGCGCTGATTTCCGCGGCTTATGACGATGAGGCCCTTACCTACAGACAGTATGAATACGATCCTGAGAGCTTCAGCTCCCTGCCGATTCTGGGCTTCCACTTCGACACCACGGACGTGGATCTCTCCACGGCAGTGGCCCAGTGCAAGGCCGTGACGGACATGGTCTCCACCGTGAAGCTCCATGGCATCAAGACAGACGGCAATGGCAATGCCTATGACACGATTACCGAGATGCTGAACGCGAACACGGCTTCCGCCATGGAGAACGGCGGGCAGCAGGTGGTGGACGCTCTGGTGGAGCAGCTGACGGCGTTCCTGGCCGAGAAATAAGAAAATACGGAACGGACCGGAAGCTGCCGCGCAGGATATGAAATGAGTCCCAGGGCAATGGACGGCTGGCAACAGGAAGAGCAGCTGCGCAGGCATGCTGCTCTTCTTATAATAATAGAGAGGTCTGGCATACAGGGCAGGAAGGGGCAGCGGAATGCGTCCGCAAAGGAAGAGGGAAAGGTAATGTAAATGATGAATGAGGCGAAAATCGATTTACGGAGAGAATGGCGGCAGGAGGCACAAGAGACAGGCGTGCGGTTCTCCTTCCCCGTGCCGGAGGATGCGAAAGGGTTCTATCCCTGGGGTTTCGTGCGAAAGAACGACAGCGCGGCCGATCTGGTGGGATGGCATGGGATTTTCGTGACCCTGCGGGAGAAGGGGGAAGGAACAGGACAGGCTTCGGACGAGGACAGGGCCGCGCCTGGAGCTTCGGACGAGGACAGGGCTGCCTCTGGAGCTTCGGACGAGGACAGAGCCGCGCCTGGAGCTTCGGATGGAGACAGGGCTGTGCAAGGTGTTTCGGGCATGGTCACGCTGCGTGCCAGGGTGGCCTTTGCGGAGCAGGTGCCGCTGGAGACGGAGCTTGCGGTGATTTTGCAGGGCGGAAATGCCCGAGCGGAGATTCCGTTCACCACATTTCCTCTGGAGCTTGCGAAAGGGAACAGATGGGAGTTCGTGACAGCGGTGGAGATTGCCTGGGAGGGCGCGGAGCTGGAGCTGGTGGAATGCACGATTCGGCGCAGACCCGGCATCTATATCCGGATGCCGGTGCGGGGCAGAGCCGGAGCTGTGGGAGAACGGATAGAATATCGGGGGACCGTATATAATTGCTCTTCTGAACGTCTGATAGTGACGGCGGACCAGATGTTCCAGGGATGGGAGTCGCTTCTGGCGCAAATCCGTTTGGAGACAGAGAATATAATCCTGGCACCCGGCGAGAGCGTTCCCCTGCTGGTCTCGGTGACGGTGCACGATTACATGGTGCCGGGAGGCCATGAGAATACCCGAATTATAGTGCGGGGCCAGGGAGCAGGCGTCTCCTGCCGGGACAGCGTGGAGCTGAAGACCCTCTGCCGCCTGCCTCACCCTTATCTCTACCACGATGCCGCCGCCTGGCGGCAGACGGCGGAGAACATCAGGAGATACGAGCCATACCGACAGGTCTGCCAGGGCTATCAGGAAGCGGCAGAGGGGTGGACGGTCACCGATTCTCTGCCGGGGCGTGATTTCTGCTATGAGACGAAGACGGAGAACCAGATTATGTCCACGGCCTACCTGTACGCCCTGACCGGGGAGGTAAGGTACGCGGAGAAGCTGGCGGACTTCTTCCGGCGCTTTTCCAATCCCCTGACCGGGTATCCTGCCAGGAAGCGGGGGTGCAGCCAGTCCTATGTCCAGGAGGGGCATTTCTTCAAGCATCTTGCCATCGCCTATGACATTATCTGCGACTCCGGCTTGCTGAACCAGGCGGAGCGGGAAGCCGTGGAGGGGTGCTTCCGCCTGTACATGGAGATGCTGGATGCGCATATCCTGGATGGGCGAATCTCCAACTGGATTCTATCGGAGCTGCAGGGGGCGCTGTTCTGCGCGCTGACCCTGCAGGACATGGACAGGGCGCTGCGCTTCGCCTTTGGAAGCGGCGGCATCTTCGAACAATTCCGCTATGGCATCTTCAATGACGGATGGTGGCATGAATGCTCCGTGGGCTATAATACATGGGTTTCTTCCATCATGCTCCACACGGCCCACGCGCCT
>CAMQOJ010000159.1 GCA_947003375.1 uncultured Lachnospiraceae bacterium | reverse complement strand
GGATTCTATTATACATATCATTAGGCTCACTTGTAAAGCAAAATGCATACAAAAAGCCGCCCTTGGTTTTCCCTGACTTCAACGCCATAGAATACCAAATCCGGCCTTAGCCGTTTTCCTGGCTTCAAATATTCCAGAAAGATAAGAATCTTTTCACCTGTACATAGGAAATAAAAATCGAACCAGCCAATGCACAAGAACGCATCGGCTGGTTATGGTTTCCCCCGCTTGGCAGGAACGGCCTGTCACCTTATATGATTTTGCTCCCGGCAGCCACCAGTTAGCGTATACCTCATGGTTAAAGCCGGAGAAGCTGCAACACGCCCCTATATCACATTGGCGGTCACGTTCGTACTCCAACTGTTAAAGTATAACGCCACCCCCGGCGCGCCATGCCCTCCCTGGATGTCCAACTGTTCTTCTTCCAGTTCCTCGATGACCTGTATCTTGCCATGATACAGGTCGTCTATTCTGTCCATGCAGCTTCGAATCCGCCTGGACAGACCGCCCAGGCGGATGTCCTGCACATCAAAGCCATGAGGTTTGTTCTCCGCAAACCATTGCTTTTTGTACACTTCGTAAAACCGCTCCAGTCTCTCCAGCACTTTCCGGTAATCTGACAGCAGCTCTTCCAGTGCGCGCCTGTTATCATCCCCGCTGTCCCCAGCGCCTTTTCTCACCGCGGCATAAATTTCATGCGTCCGCATACCCAGCTGCGCCTTCAGCTCCAGCACTTCACAGAGCGCTTTCTGCGTCTCGAAAAGGCAGCCCCACTCTCCTGCTTTTTGTACCTTTCCAATCCGCTCGCCGCAGACCGCATATTTTGCCCCTTCACCCCCTGCCAGAGTAGAGTCGAGCAGGCCCATAAAGCAGTCGTTATACAGCAGATATTTCTCCGCATCACGGACATGATCATCCGAAACTCCCGGTGTGCCCGGCAAATCCAGCAACAGGAATTCATCAAATGGAATTCCATACTTTCTTTCGAACTTCTCTTTGATATCGTTCCGGTCGTCATTTCCTTTCGCCAACTCCGCCGCGTAAAAAAGCGCCGGCAGCATGGCGAACCTGGAGCACTCGCCTCCATTATCTCCCCACATGGTGAGGAAGACATCCCTGATGCCCTGTTCCCTGCAGCTGAGCAGCGCAGCCTCTGTCGCTTTCATACTGTAACCATTATGCGGCGCGAACCCCATCCAGGTCCACAGCCCGCCCGCGAACCAGGTGCCTTCCTTCAATTGATTATGGGCGGAAAGCATCCCGTCATACCGGGCCTTTTCCGTGGAATAATAGTCCCAGTAGATCAGTTCCACATTGTCCGGAATCTGCTCTTTTATGCTCTCATCGATATTGGCATTCTGCTCATAATATTCCCCACCTGCAGCCAGCCGGAAAAACATGTCGGACCACATGGCCAGTGTCAGTCCGTACTTCCTGCCAATCTCCGCCACCCGCTTCACATGTTCCACGAGAATCTGCGACCTGTCACTGTCGCCATGCAGATCGTAATATTTCCCCCGTCCAATCATATGGGCCTCATCCATGCCGATATTTACCGTCCTGCTGCCAAAACATTCCGACATCGTCGTGAACATTCTGTCAATCAGCTCATACACGGCCTCGTCACCGGCCAGCAGGATGTCGCCTGTGTCAACATGCTGCTGGTAAGCAGGCCATCTGACTATCGCATTCAAATGGGCCAGCGTCTGAATACAGGGAATCAGCTCCATCCCCTTGGACCGCGCATAGCAATCAACCTCCTTCAATTCTTCCCTGGTGTATCTGCCCCGCATATACCCAAAGTAAGGTTCTCCCTCAATCTCATAGGTATCTTCAATGTAAAGCAGCAGCGTATTATAGCCCAGATCCACAGTCAGGTCAATCCACCTTTTCAGCGCCTCCACTGTCATCACTGCGTTTCTGGAACAATCCAGCATAGTCCCAAATCTTTTAAAGGCGACCGCTTTCTCTGTATTTTCCATCCTGTTCCCTTCTCCTTTCCGCGGCGTTACGGTTTTCCGCCCCTCTCTTGTTTTACCGTCTTAAATATTCTCCAGATAATCTTTATCCGGCAACGGCGGGAAGGGTGTGGTCGGCAGGGTCTGATACCAGTACGCCACCGAGGCAATGTCATCCTGCAGGGGCAGATACCTGTCGCCCTCTCTCCAGCCCAGAGCCTGTATGGTTACCTTTATGTCATTTTGAAAGCGCACCGGATCTGTAATATGCCAACGATACAGTCCGAAGCGGAACTGACTGGAATACAGCCGGTTCGGCTCGATAATCTGGTGAAGTCCGGCATATGGTGTAAGATATGGTTTATAACGGTCATGGGTATCGGGATCCTCAAAGCCATAGGAACCGCAGAAATAATCCTCAGTACCCGTGCCGCAAATGGTAGGATATTCATCATCGCCATCCAGATAGAACTTAATCTCCCCTTCCCCCCACCAGCCGCCGTTGTTCACGCCCCATGCCAGATAAGTGCCCACATAATGTCCCTGGCCACATAAGCCGTCCAGAATGGTATAAACAGACTTATAGGGCAGGGGATTCACCCGGCGGAACTGGGCATGGAAATAGGCGGCATCCTCAGGGATGTCGGTGAGGGCATAATCAATCTGATAATAACACATTACATTCTCGGGACCGATATCTTCCAGGGTAATGCGGCAGCTCTTACGGAAGGGCATCTGCCAGTAGCAGTTATATGCAATTCCCGGATTGATGCAGATTGCCAGCGACGTCAGCTGCGTGGGATGGTCCCATGTGGAGGCGAAAAAGTCTCCTACCGGGCATTCCACTGAGGGCGTCTCCTGCCCGTCCCAGTAAAAGCGGATAATCGAGTTCCTCCCCTTGCTGGTAGGCACCATCCAAATGTGCTGAATCACGCCCGGCCCCTCTATGTTGGCAAGCTCCCTGGTCTCCCCTGGTCCAATGACCACATAAGGGTTCACCTTCCAGCCTTTTCCCAAATCCCGGGCTGCATAACTGGCACTGCCCTGCTCCAACTCGCACCGGGCCCCCATCCCTTTCTCCCCCGTGGGGTTCTCTGCACTGATAGATCTGCTGCGGGCAGAAGACAGACGGGTCAGATCCGCCATGCCGCCAATGATTCCGTTAAATCCCATTTTCCATGACTCCTTTCATTATCTAAATACTGATATTAGTTTAACGGTAAAGTGTCATATCCTTTATGACAGGAGTATCCGCAGCCTCCGATATCCTAAGCCGAACGCCGAGGACTTTCCTGTTCAAAGGAATAATCCGTTTATGGCCGATGCATCGGGCGCTGAAAAACTCTTCCCATCCATCCTGTGCGCGAACCTCCACCGTAAAGCTGCGCACATTCTCTCCGTAATGGATATCCTCCATGATCACCAGGTTCCTGATTGGTTCCGGACTTTTCAGGAGCAGCTCGAACTCCCTGCCTGTGCCGCGGCATGTAGCCGCAGGATCCCTGTACAAATCCCTGACCAGCCGACCGAACTCCTCGAATTGTTCCACATCCTCAAAATGCCCTCTTTTGCTGATACACATGCCCAGCAGCAGATTGGAATTGCGCCCCACGGAAGTGATGTATCTTTCCAGCAGCTCCTCAGGCGTATATACCAGATGCTCTTCGTTTTCCGCCCAGCACCATCCACCGCCGAAGGCTTCCTGCCTGCGGTTGCCCATATCCGTCTCCGCAGGTATCCAGTATTTTCCGTCAGGCCTGCCCACGCCGACTGCATCATCCTCTTCCGTGCCGCCGAAGCCGCAGGTATTGTTGTTGGAGGTGGACCAGCAATCCATAGGAGCCACCCCTCTCTCATTCCCTACCCAGCGCAGGTTCTGGAAATGCTCCTTCGGTCCCTGGAAACAGATTGCCTGTGGCTGATACTTCTGAATCAGCCCCATCACATCCGGCCCGCCCAGCTCATGGGGAATGACGCCGCCATCGAACCAGATCTCGAACAATTCCCCGTAATTGCCCCAGATTTCGGCCAGTTGCCGCTCCACCATGCGGACATATTCCTGATATTCGGCTGACCGATAATCCATCGGCCTGGCATCGTTGATTCCGTAGTAGCCATTGCACCCGGTGGAATAATAGAGCCCCGGCTTGATGCCGTATTTCTTACAGGAGGCGATGAAGTCCCTGACAATGTCAGCCTTGCCTTCCTGATAAGGGGAGCCGGCAATGGAGTAATCGTTTTCCCCGGTAGGCCACATCGAGAAGCCTGTCACATGGTTCGTCACGAAAACCGCGTACTTTGCGCCCATGCCGGCGGCAGCCTCCAGCCATTGATCCGTGTTCTCGTCAACGGGGGCGAAGTCCTTCGCGGGCATTTTGTCGGGGGAGCATTTCCATAAGTCGATGGGAATTTCCGGATGGTAAGTCTCCATGCAGTGATGGATGATGACCCCCATCTCCATGTTCGCCCACTCCTCTTGCCCGGGAGTCGGCAGCAGATGTCTATTCATGATGCAGATCCTCCTGTTCTTATCCTTTTACGGCTCCAATCATGATGCCTTTCGAGAAATACTTCTGCATGAAAGGATACACCAGGAAAATAGGAAGGATCGTGATGACCGTAATCGTCATACGGACTCCCATGGGAGTCAATATTTCCCGGGTGACCGCTTCCATCTGATGGATTGCGCTGGTGTCGCCCTGCTGCAGCATCTTTGTCAGCTCCTGTGTGGAATTGAGGAATTTGTACAGCAGATACTGTAATGTGTTCAGGCTGGACTTCGACACATACAGATAATTGTCCATGTAGGAGTTCCAATGTCCAACTGCGGTAAAGGTAGCGATAGTAGCCACGATGGGCTTGCTCAACGGCAGGATGATCCATCGGTAGACTGTAAACGCGCCCGCACCATCCAACACCGCCGATTCCTCCAGAGAGGCGGGGAGCTGTTCCACGAAAGTCTTAACCAAAATCACATTGTAAGCCGACACTACGCTGGGCACAACATACACCCAGAATGTATTGACCAGCTTGTATGCGCTGATGGTCAGGTAAGTGGGAATCAATCCGCCGCCTACATACATGGTAATAATCAGCGCACGATATATGAATTTCCTGGCCGGCATCTCTTCCTTGGTAAACAGATACCCCATAAAGGTACAGGCAAAGACTGTCAGCAGCGTCCCTAACAGAGTACGTGCCACGGAGACGAAAACCGCGCTGCCGATTCCCTTTAGCTCCATCACCTTTACGAAATTGTTCAGGGAGAAGCCCTTGAACCAAAATGTCACGCCCGCCTGCGCTTTCGTCGCATCGCTGAGAGAGTAGACCAGGATGTACCAGAACGGGTAGAAGCAAAGCAGGGTTATCAGTCCCAGAACGATTGTATTCACCACAAGAAAAGCCATGCGGGCCGGGGATGTCTTTCGAAGCATATCTTTCACCTCCTAGATGATGGTATTTCCCCTGATTTTCTTCGCAAGCTGATTTGTTCCGAAAATCATCACCAGGGAAATCGCGGATTTGATCATACCGATGGCCGTGCTGTAGGAATAGCTCTTGTTGATCAGGCCTAATCGATATACATACAGATCCAAAACCTCCAGTTTCTTGAGCGTGACAGGATTCTGGAAAATGAAATACTGGTCGAAGCCCACACTGATAAAGTTGCCGATGGAAAGCAACAGCAATACGATAAAGGTCTCCGCAATCCCCGGAAGCGTCACATGGATCATCTGCCGGAACCGCCCCGCCCCGTCCACGGCGGCCGCTTCATAGAGCTCCTGAGAAATGCCGCTGATGGCAGCCAGATAGACGATCGAACCCCATCCCAGACCTTTCCAGATGCCTAAGCTTGTCTGGAACCAATATGCGGCCGAGGCGCTGGACAGCACGTTGGTGGGCTTGCTGATGAGCCCCATCCCCATCAGGATCGAATTGATGACACCCTCTGTGGAAAAAAGCGAAAACGCCAGGGAATAGACGATTACCCAGCTAATAAAGTTCGGAAAAGTAGTAATGCTCTGGACAAACTTCGAAAACTTCTTATGTGGAACCTCATTCAGCATCAGGGCGAATATCAGCGGTAGCGGCATCGTAATCAGGTTCAGCACCGCAAAAGTCAGGGTATTCTTGAGAACCCTCGACATATCCACCGTATCCAGGAAGAACTGTCTAAAATATTTCAGCCCCACGAAATTCTTCGCCGACAGCGAGGCGCCGGGCGTATACTGGAAGAACGCGATACTCCAGCCAAAAAGCGGCACATAACTAAACAAAAGCACAAAAACCATGAATGGCAGTATGTAGAACAAAAGCTTATAATTTTTTTTCTTCCTATACTTCTTTAGAACAGCTTTTTTCACGCAACCCCTCCTTATATATAAGACTGCGGCGGGATGCCTCATCAAGATATCGCTCCGCCGCAGTACAAATCCTACAGGTTACAGCCTATGCGCCTCAAACGGCGCAACGGCCATGTCAATCGTTCAGAGTCACTTAATGCCGTATTTCGCTTTCGCATCGGAATATGCCTTGACTGCATTATCATAAGCTTCCTTGGACCATGCGAACAGCTCGTCAGAACCAAGCGACTTGCACTCCTCGATTACCTTTGCCTTGATCTCTTCGTATTCTTCCTGAGTGGCAGCCATTACCAAATCGGGAATATAGCCTTCCAGCAGCCCCTCGATCTGTGTCTTCTTTGTACCTATGTCTTCAGGCACTTCAGTCAGGAGCATGTACAGATCCTTGTTATCCATGGAGCGGTCTGTCGCTATTCCTGCTGCCACCTGGTTCTCGCTCACCTGAGCAGGATAAGCGACTTGATAATAATCGCTGTAATCTTTCTGCAGAGGGTTCAGCGTATCCGCCAGAGCCTCCGGGGTATAGGTCAGATTCAGCTTGCCTCCGTCAGAGTGCAGGACTGAGCCTGAGTACGCACACCAGTAATTCAACCATCCACCTGTACTGGATCCGGCAATACCGGCCTGCGCCATTGCATCGCCTCCATTCGCGAACAGCTTCCTGCCCTCTTCGGTCAGAGCGGGTACATTGTTTTCATCGTAGTCCCAGTGAACTCCCTCAAATCCGGAATAATAAGTACGCAGATTATCTTCATTATGCATATAATCCAGAACCTGGACTGCCTTCTCGATATTCTTGCATCCGGAATAGATGAAGATGGAATTGTTTTCCCATCCTGCGATAGGATTGCTTCCAAAGCCGCCGCTTATGCTGCCGTTCTCGGGCACCACGCTCATATATCCCTTCACGGTATCGGGATCCTGCTGCATCTGCTCCCAATAATAGCTGCCTACATCCCATGTGCGCAGAGCGCCTGCATATGTGCCCTGTACGACTTTCGCGTTCAGGTCATCTCCCTTCATGATGAAGAAATCCGGATCGCACAGCCCCCTGTTCCAGGCCTTGTTGAAGAACTCCATGGACTGCCAGAAAGCAGACTCGTCATCGGTATATGAATTATACACATTGCCGGTAGCCAGCTCCACCTGCAGCCCGGGCACATAGTTCTCAGAATACCCCAGGTTATAATTCTTTGACACATACCATGACCACAGCCCTGTTCCCACATACTGTCCCAGCCCATAGGTGGGACCACCGTTGTCGTTGGTGGGATGCGCATCCAGCATCTGCTGCAGGACGTCGAAATAATCTTCATCGCTGTTTATGGGCGGGCATCCCAGCTCCTTATACCAATCCCAGCGGACCACATATGCGTCCCACAGCTCTGTGCCTGCGATTTCAGGTCCTACCTGGCAACGCGTGAAATACAGCTTTCCTTCACCGTTGCTGAGGAATTCCCTCACCAGATTGTTGCGGTCCTCGAACTTTGCGATATTGGGCGCGATGTCCATATAGTCGTCCAGGCACACGGCCATATTCGCGTTCAGCACCTGGGGCTCCTTATACTTCGTACAGTTCACGATGTCAAATGTGGCATTGCCGCTTGCCAGCGCCAAATCGAACTGTTCCTCGGTAATCTGAATCAGCTCAAGCTTCACACCTATTTCATCCTGCATCTGTTTGATGAAATCAGGCGGCCAGACATCCATATCTGCAGAAGCCTTACCTGTGTGGGCATAAACTATGGTAGGTACATCTCCCTCATCCGCCTGTGCACTGTCAGCATCCGCGCTCTCCGCATCGTCCGCGGTTCCTTCGCTTTCAGTGTTTTCCGCTGCACTGCTTTCGGAATCGGAGTTCTGGGCACCGCTGCCGGAGCTACTGTCATTTCCACAACCGGCAACCAGCGTTGCCAGCATCGCTGTCGCGAGCAGAATAGCTACACCTTTCTTCTTCATAACCATGTTCTCCTTTATTTTTTTGATCGAGATAATAAAGATGGTTTTCAATCTTTATTATCTGAAATCTATGTTTTATTATAGAGTCCATTATGGCAAAAGGGAATGGTGGCAGATTTTTACATTTTGTGCTATATTTCTTTTTTTCAGCCCGACTTTGTAATATCTTTTGATTTTCTATTGTTTTTGTGCAATCTTACTGTTGGCTTCCCACTTCTCCCGATAAATATGTTGTACTTGCCAAAGTTTACATTGCCATAATATGCTTTAAGGATATCCGCCCTCTCTTTACTGTTATTTTTATCAACATTTTGTCCATTTCGAAATCCGTCACCCAGCAATCCGTTCTGCTCCGTGAAAGAATCCACCAGCCCGTATATCTTCCATTTTCCAACCGTCCCCGGTTTTATGCTGTTTTCGCCCTCTTCTTTGTGCGTTTTGACAGGCTTTTTCCAAAT
>CAMQOJ010000158.1 GCA_947003375.1 uncultured Lachnospiraceae bacterium | reverse complement strand
GGGGAAGCAGATGTCATCATAAAGCGCGTCCGCGCCGGGAAAGATACGGTGCTCGTGGGCTACTGCCCGTTCCGGCTTTCAGACCAGGTTTTTGAAGGCTATATCAGCATGAACGTAAGCGAAACGGAAAATAAAATTCACGGATTGCGTATTTCATGCGTCATCGTGCTTCTGTTCGGCTGTATCATCACGGTAATGGTCACGGTATTGCTGGTACGGCATGTCCTGTCGCCGATAGAGAAACTGACGCAAAACGCCATATCAATCTCAAAGGGCGATTACCATTTACGGACGAATCATAAAAGCAATGATGAGATCGGCATCTTATCGGCTGCCTTTGACAAAATGTCAGAATCCATTGAAGAGAAAATAACACATCTCGATATAGAGCTGCAGAAAAGACAGCTTCTGCTGGGAGCCTTATCCCATGAAATGAAAACGCCCATGACGGCCATCATCGGATATGCGGACAGCCTGATGCGCATGCCCCTGAGCGACGCGCAGAAAGAGGATTGCGCGAAGAAAATATATGACGCCGGAAAGCATACGGAACGCCTTGCGCAGAAAATGATGGAGCTTGTCGGATTATCCGAACCGGGACAGATAGAGAAAACGAACTTTGATGCATCTGAATTCGTGATTGAGCTGAAAGCATTTGTCCCGCCACAGGTTGAAATTACCTGTGAAGTCCAGAGCATATATGGTGATAAAGCATTGCTCCTCAGCATGCTATTGAATTTAGTGGAGAATGGGTTGAGGGCCTCCGATGACAATCCACAGGTCAGAGTCCTGATTAGGGAAAGCGAAAATATTGTTCGGTTCATCGTCTCAGACAGAGGATGCGGCATTGCCCCGGAACAGATTCCGCTCATTATGGAACCTTTTTACAGAGTGGACAAGGCGCGTTCCAGAAAAAGGGGAGGCGCTGGCCTGGGGCTTGCCATCTGTCGGAAAATATGTGAACAGCACGGAGGGACGCTCTCCATATCCAGTGAACCCGGGCAGGGCACTACGGTGACTGCAAGCGCGATGGCCCAGACCATGCCGCTGATAATTACAACTTGATGACACTTTACATACAACTTGAGTAGGACTTTGGTCCGCTCAAGTTGTTATTCTATATATGTAGCGATTAAATCTTGCCCAAAAACCGGATAAACGGCATGACTGGCTGTGCTATGCGACTGGCAAGAATTAAATGCCGTTTATATATATGGGAAGTGACATGTTGTAAAGAATGGGGGTATAAGGATGAGGAGAAAGGTACTTGGTGTCACAATGCTGCTTTTGGCTGTCCTGAGTGGGTGCGGCAAAATGGAGGAGGGGCATTCCGAGGAGGCGGAATCTCCCTCGAAAAGCTCCTACGGGGATACGTTGATCGCGGAAAGCATGGGGGTGCCGGATCATTATACATTCGAAAATGTATCGGAGTCTGGGAAAAGCAAAGTCGTGGTCGATGCGGATATCATCGTTCCCGAGGTCTACGGAGTTGACGTCATAGAAGCGATTCCGGTTGTATTCTCAGACGAAGAAGTCCGCGCATTTATCGAGCGGCATACGGGTGATTTTGATTGGTACGAGGCGATGACCGATAAATTATATTCTGGCGAGGGCCTTACAAAAGAAGACTTGGGTGTAAAGTTTGGGGAAGATTACATCGGAATCCAATCTTATTCCATGTTGCTCAACAATAGGGAGGAATTCGACCAGGGAGGCGCATACCGGGAAATAGATGTCAGCTTCTGGCTTGACGAAAAAACAGGGGAAATTGCATATACGCCTGCTTTGACATATACCAATAGCCCTGGAAATCCGGAAATCAGCATCATAGTGCCGCTAAATGAACAGAACATGGCAGACGGCTGCACGATAAGCCTGGAAGAAGCGATTCATTTTGCCGATGCGGAGGCGGAATTCCTTTCGCCTGATTTCACCCTTTTCCAGTATGGACAGATGGCATATGGGGAGGGGGTTGAAAATAGCCCGCGGTACTATGCCTTCAAATACACCCGTGAAATCAATGGGATTCCGGTAAACGCTGATATTGCCCGTGGCGTCGGCGATGGCTCTGGCTATACAGCGGGAACGGAAAGGCTCTGGTTTACGGTAAATCATGCCGGAGTCTGCTGGCTCGAATATCACAACCCCACACAAAGAGCCGAGATCGTGGCGGAAAATGTCGCATTGCTGCCCTTTGAAGAGATCAGGGACATCTTTGAGAAGGTATCTATGCTGAGCATCAAGCACCTGGAAATCTACGACAACTTAGTGGAAAATGTAATGGATATAAGAGAGATCCGTTTTGGCTATATGGCGGTGAAGCAGTCGGAGAGCATTGGAGGCTACCGCTATATTCCGGTGTGGGATTTTTATGGGGTACATTGGCCTCTTTATGAAAACACCACGTCCTATCCTGATACCTTTGACACTCCTGAATTCACGATCAATGCCATAGATGGAACCGTCATAGACCGCAATATGGGGTATTGAACATGAAGGCAATCTTTTCAGACAGCATCCGACTGTGGAGAAATAAATGGTTCTACCTTTCCTGCGTGTTTACGGTGTTCCTGCTTTGGCTTGACTTCAGCGCGGATATGGACTTGCTGCGATATGGTGAAAAAACGGAAATCCTCCATTTGATGGCAGAGATTTTAAGCGGAAAGGGAAATATTCTATCGCTTCCGCTGCTCTCGGCTCTGCCCTGTTCCGCAGGCGTCTGTAAGGAACTGAGCACCGGCGCGGCTAGATATGCGGTTTTTTATTGCGGATATGGACGCTATGTGCTGAGCAAGATTACAGCGCTCCTTCTGTCTGCCCTGTTGTCGCAATTTGTGGGCGTCATGCTGTTTGGCGGTATCGTATCATGGGCAGCGGGCTTCCTGGTCCTGGCGCCGGCTCCTCTCGTGGCGCAGCGGCTGTTGGTGGCATCCTGCTTCGCCATGCTGGGAAATATCAGCGCGCTTTTGACAAAAGACATCGTATCCGCTTATGTGATTCCCGTTGTATTTGTTTTTGCGCTTTCCATGTTCCGGGCGCGCTTTTTCTTTGACGCCACATATATGGATCCGATGGTGTGGCTGTCCGCGGAGGGACTCGCGGTACCTTTTGCGATTTTATCCTTTCTATCGCTGACAGCGCTTTCCCTGTTCTTGACCACATGGGAGGTGAGGAGCTATGTGTAAGGCGGATCGGATCTATAGCTGTGCCCAATGGAATCTATACAGCGTACGGAAAAATCCGCGCATTTTCTGCGGCTTTCTGTTAGGGTTCTGCCTATGCTATTTTCTGATGCAGCGAATCATGGAGTGCTCGGTGCTGTTCCATACCGATATCCAGATCTTTGAGCTGTTCATATGGTGCTTTGCGGATTCCGACAGCATCCTGTTCGTCTCGCTGGCAATATTGCTGTTCCTTTTTCAGATCCCGCGATTGGATACGCCTGCCTATTATCTGATTTTCAGGAAAGGGAAGATGGATTGGCTTCTGGGACAGGTGCTGACGTCTGTCCTCATAAGCCTTGCCTATACCATGTTCCTTTTGGGCTCGTCCATGCTTCTCGCCCTGGGTGGCAGCAATGTGGTCTGGGGCAATCAATGGAGCGACACGGCCACGACCCTCAGCTTTGCGCCGGAAAATTTCGAGGTGGCGCTTACAGTAGTAAGGAAAACAATAAAATTGACAACGCCATATGATTGCGCCGCAACGATATTTTTCCTGATGGCACAATATATTTTGTTTTTGACGCTGCTCAACCTTATTTTTTCACTGATATCCGGAAAAAAAGCAGGTATCGTCGCGGTGATCGTTGTCAGCCTGTACGCATATTTGCTGAATCCGGATAAGCTGACAGTTCTGCTTCATGTGCCGGAGGAGGTAAGATATGTGGCAAATGTGATTGCGGCGTGGATTTCGCCCCTGAATCATGCCACCTATGCGATGCACAGATTCGGATACGGAAACTTTCCCAGCATTCTGCAATCGCACATGGTCTTCGGAATCATCAATCTCGGATTGCTGCTCGGCTCCTGTTTCAGCGTGAAAAAAACGGAACGAATCTTTTTAGGAGGCTCTCATGATTAATGCAATAGAAGTAAAGGCGCTCTCAAAATCCTTTGGCAAGGAGAACGTATTGACAGACATCAATATATCGTTTGAGACGGGGAAGATCCATGGCATCATAGGGCGCAACGGGTCCGGGAAGACGGTTTTCATGAAATGCATCCTGGGATTTTTAAAGCCCACTTCGGGAAGCGTCCGGGTTTTTGGAAGGACCATCGGAAAAGATGTGGATTTTGCGCCCGATACCGGCATGATGATCGAGACGCCCGGATTCATCACCACGGAAAGCGGCAGCAATAATCTGAAATGGCTTTTGGGCCTGAGAGGCAGAAAAGACGTTGATGTCTGTTCCTGCATGAATCTGGTGGGCCTTGACGGAAAATCAAAAAAGCATGTCGGAAAATATTCGCTGGGCATGAGGCAGCGGCTGGGCATCGCGCAGGCCATAATGGAGAATCCCAGACTCCTGATCCTGGATGAACCCATGAATGGGCTGGATAACAGAGGGGTGGAAGATATGCGCCGATTATTCGCCACATTAAAGGAGCAGGGAGCGACTATATTGATGTCTTCACACAATCCTCTGGATATTTCTACTTTATGCGATACGGTATGCGAGATGGACAGTGGGAAAATCCTATAGCTTTCCGCTGGGAATCTTTTGAAAAAACCCGCCCCGGAATATTGATTTTATGCAATAAAGAAAGTATAATGTCATAAGTCGGTGGAAACATAGGAGCAGACATGGAGCAGTTATGGAACAGAAGACCGGGAACCAGCGCTATTGCAGAAAGTGCCTCACCAGGGACATGGTAGGAAAGGAAGAATATTTCCGCTCCCTGCGGGAGTACATCGCGAACCTGGATCCGGAGATCAAAGCGGACGAGGCGCTGTACGAGGAAAGGCTCGGGACCTGCAAGGAGTGCGACCTTCTGCTGGAGGGGATGTGCCGTATCTGCGGCTGCTATGTGGAGCTTCGGGCGGTGGTGGCGAAGAACATCTGCCCCAGAAAGAAATGGTAGGAACATGACGAAAAGAGAATTTTTGGAGTCGCTGCGCCTGGCGCTTGGCGGCAAAGTGACCTCCGCGCAGCTTACGGAGAACCTGGAATACTACGAGGATTACATCAATACCGAGACCCGCAAGGGGCGGGAGGAGGGGGAAGTGCTCTCGGAGCTGGGCGACCCGCGGCTCATTGCCCGGACCATCGTGGAGACCGGAGGCGGCAGCAGGCGGGCGTCCGGATATGGAGAGGCGGGCGCGCGGTCTGAGGGCAGCCGGGCCGGGCAGTACGCGGAATACGCCGAATACGGGGAGGACAGCGGATGGTTCGGCCGGGAGGCGGATGGGGGATACCAGCCCCAGGGGCCCCTGGGCCGGGGCAGGGTCAGCCTGCTTGCCAGGGTTCCCCTCTGGGCGTGGCTGATTCTGGCGCTGTTGGTGGTGGTATTGATCCTGAGCGCCATATTCTCCGTGATCACGGCCCTTCTGCCCATACTGCTGCCCATTTTGGGCGTGCTTTTCCTGGTAAAGGTGTTCCGGGACTGGCTGAATTAAAAAATTGGAAATCACATGCATATTTTTTCAGAAATCCTCTCATACTACTGCTGTAACTGAAAATACGGAACCGCCTGAGACTTACGCTTCCCGGAACCGCGCAACCCACGTTTCCCGGAATCGCAGGGAGAAGGGGATTCCGGCAGAAGCGCCGCAGAGGGCGGCAGGATGTGAGGAAAGAAATGGACAACAATAAGTACAACAACGCCAACAATTCTGAGAACTGCAAGAACAGCCAGAACCAGAATCAGAACAACAACCAGAACAAGAACCAGAACAACAATCAGAGCAAGAACCAGAACAACAACCAGAGCAAGAACCAGAACAACCAGGACAATAACTACTAAGTCCTTTCTGGCGGCAGGGGCGCTGCACTGCATGGTACAGTGCCCCTGCCTACATAGAAGAGCGGCATGGAAGAGCTGGCAGCATATCAGGATGGAGGCCGCGCAGGGCGCGGGATGAGGGGAGAAATGCGGAAATTTGAATTGATCGTTCCCTGCCACTTTGGCATGGAAGCAGTGCTGAAACGGGAAATCGACGACCTGGGTTACGACATCTCGGAGGTGGTGGACGGCAGGGTGACCTTTCTGGGAGACGAGGAGGCCTTGTGCCGGGCCAACATCTTCCTGCGGAGCGCGGAGCGGGTGCTGATCAAAATCGGCAGCTTCCACGCGGAGACCTTCGAGGAGCTGTTCGAGGGGACGAAGGCCCTCCCCTGGGAGGAATACATACCGGAGGACGGGAGATTCTGGGTGACCAAGGCGGCCAGCGTGAAATCCAGGCTGTTCAGTCCCTCGGATATCCAGTCTGTCATGAAGAAGGCAATGGTAGAGCGTTTGAAAGGAATCTATCATGTAAACTGGTTCCAGGAGGACGGCGCGGAGTTTCCCATCCGGGTCTTCCTGATGAAGGACCAGGTCACGGTGGGGCTGGACAGCACGGGAGTGTCCCTGCACAAGAGGGGATACCGCAAGCTGGTGGCCCAGGCCCCCATCGCGGAGAACCTGGCGGCGGCCATGATCATGCTGACGCCCTGGAACGGGGAGCGGGTGCTGGTGGACCCTTTCTGCGGCAGCGGCACCATCCCCATCGAGGCGGCCATGATGGCGGCGAACATCGCGCCGGGGATGGAGCGTGACTTCACGGCGGAGGACTGGAGGCATATCGTAGGCAAGGGCCGATGGCAGGATGCCCAGGAGGAGGCCGAGGACCTGGTGAACCTGGAGATAGAGACGGACATACAGGGGTACGACATCGATGACCACATGGTGGAGATCGCCAGGGAGAACGCGAAGCGCGCGGGGGTGGAGAAGCTCATCCATTTCCAGAGGCGGGACGTGGCCCAGTTGAGCCATCCGAAGAAGTACGGCTTTATCATCACCAACCCGCCCTACGGGGAGAGGCTCCACGACAAGGAGGAGATGCCCGCGTTATACCGGACGATCGGGGAGCGGTTCCGGCTGCTGGATACCTGGAGCATGTACCTGATATCCGCCTACGAGGGCGCGGAGCGGGACATCGGGCGCAAGGCGGACAGGAACCGCAAGATCTACAACGGCATGATGAAGGCCTATTACTACCAGTTCCTGGGGCCCAAGCCGCCCAGGGCGAAGCAGTAGCGGCGGGATTGGAAAAGGGAATGGGGCATAGCTATGGGATATGAGGCCGAAAATGAGTCCGGAAATCGGCGGGAGGCAGAAGGATAAAGACGGAACTGTCGTCCTGATGCAGTGCGGGCAGCCGAATATCCCGATGGCCGGGCAGCACAGGAAAATATGAAGGAATGAAGACAGAAAAACCGTCCTAATGCGGAGTGGGTAGCCGAGCATCCAAATGATAGGGCGGAGCGGGAAAATAAAGAGGGAATGAAGACGGAAAAGCCGTCGCGATGCGGAGCGGGCAGTCTGGCATCTCGATGGCAGGGCAGTGTAGGAAAATATGAAAAGAAGGATAAGAGGATGAAATGGAACGATTGATATTCGCCACGGGAAACGAAGGGAAGATGCGGGAAATCAGGGATATCCTGGCCGATACATATCCGGAGATCCTCTCCATGAAGGAGGCCGGAATCTGGACGGACATAGCGGAGGACGGGAAGACCTATGAGGAGAATGCCCTGATCAAGGCCAGGGCGGTGGCTGCCCAGGCGGGTGAACTGGTTCTGGCCGACGACTCAGGGCTGGAAATCGACTGGCTGGGAAAGGAGCCGGGGGTCTATTCCGCCAGGTATCTGGGGGAGGATACCTCCTACCGCATCAAGAACGCAGATTTGATCAGGCGGCTGGAGGGCGTTCCGGAGGAGGAGCGCACGGCCAGGTTCGTCTGCGCCATCGCCGCGGTGCTGCCGGACGGCAGGGAGCTGACAGTGCGAGCCACGATAGAGGGGCGCATCGGCTATGAGGAGAAGGGGGCAAACGGCTTCGGGTACGACCCTATCTTCTATGTGCCGGAGCTGGGAAAGACCACGGCGGAGCTGACGGAGGCGGAGAAGAACCTGGTGAGCCACAGGGGCAAGGCGCTGCGGCTGATGAAAGAGGAGCTGGCGAAGCTATGAAGGTGCTGATAGTCAGTGATACCCACAGGAAGAACGACAATTATTTCAAGGCCCTGGAGCTTGTGAAGCCGGATTTGGTGATTCACTGCGGGGATGCGGAAGGGGCTGAGTACGTCCTGACCAATGCGACGGACTGCCCCGTGCAGATCGTGCTTGGGAACAATGATTTCTTCTCCTATCTGCCCAAAGAGCTGGAACTGGAGCTGGGTTCCTTTCGGGTATGGGTGACCCACGGGCATAACTACTATGTGTCCATGGGGAGCGAGGTCATCAGGAGGGAGGCCAGGGCCAGGGGCTTCGACATCGTGATGTACGGGCATACCCATAAGCCCGTGGTGGACAGGCGGGACAGCGTCATAGCGGTGAACCCGGGCAGCCTGTCCTACCCCAGGCAGGAGGGGCGCAGGCCCTCCTATATCGTCATGGAGGTGGAGGGGGAAAAGGCGGATTTTGCCATCGGATATCTGTAAATCCCTTGACAGGAAAGTCGGTTTTGGGATATAATAGGAACGTTGCAGGAGCTGTGCCGCTGGATGCGGGGCAGAGGTCTGCGGCATCTCGGGGTGTGGC
>CAMQOJ010000157.1 GCA_947003375.1 uncultured Lachnospiraceae bacterium | reverse complement strand
GAAAGGAGATAGATATGGCGGGAGATTTTAACACAGAAAGCATGCTGGACATGTATCTGTTCGAGAACGGTCAGCTGCTGGAGCAGCTTCAGGAGACTGTTCTGGAACAGAAGGATGCGGACTGCTTTGACGAGGACAGCATCAACGAGATATTCCGGACCATGCATACCATCAAGGGCTCATCCGGCATCATGATGTTCGACAATATCACGGCTGTGTCACACAAACTGGAGGATGTCTTCTTTTATCTGAGGGAGTCCCATCCGGACAATGTTCCCCATGTGGAGCTGGTGGAGCATGTGCTGGAGGTGGAGGACTTCATCTCGAATGAAATGGAGAAGATTCGTAACGGCGAGACCGCGGACGGCGATGCCACGGACATCATCGCGGATTTGGACAAATTCCTGAACCAGATCAAGAACGGAGGCGCGGAAGGAGAGGGCCCGGCCGCGGAGAATGTCCATGAGGAGCCGAAGCATTTCTACATCGCCCCCGTGGCCACCGCCGCCAGCCGCTTCTACAAGATTTTCATCCACTTCTTCCCGGAGACGGAGATGGCCAACGTACACGCGTACAAGACCGTCTACGCCCTGAAGGAGATTGCGGAGGACATCCTATACTCTCCGGAGGATCTCCTCACGGACGAGAAGTGCAGCGAGACCATCATCAAAGAGGGCTTCCGCATCCTGCTCCAGGCACAGTGCAGCGAGGAGGAAGTGCGGGAGCTGATAGGCGTCGGATACGACATCGAGAAGGTGGACGTCTTCGAGTGCGATGCCAATCAGTTCCTGCTGGGCTTCGACTTCGGCGACACGCAGCCCCAGCCCCAGATCGACCTGGAGTCCAGCGTGGAGGTCATAGAGGCCAAGCAGGAGGCGAAGCAGGCCGATGAGGCCAAGGCGGAGGCGAAGAAACCCGAGACGCCCAAGATCACGCCGGGCGATTTCGTCATCCAGTCCAAGGAGCCCGGCAGACAGAAGAAGCTGGCCAAGGATAAGCCCAAGGGCGAGAAGGCCGCGTTCATCAGCGTCAATGTGAGCAAGATGGACCAGTTGATGGATCTGATTGGGGAGCTGGTGATCTCCGAGTCCGTGGTGCTGCAGAGCTCGGATTTGAAGGTGCCCGGGCTGAACCTGGACAATTTCAACAAGGCGGCGGCGCAGCTTGCCTCTATCTCCACAGACCTGCAGAATGTCATCATGTCCATGCGCATGGTGCCCCTGACCAACACCTTCCAGAAGATGAACCGCATCGTCTTCGATGTGTCCAGGAAGCTGGGCAAGGACATCGAGTTCGTGATGGTGGGGGATTCCACTGAGGTGGATAAGAACATCATCGAGCATATCTCCGATCCTCTGATGCACCTGGTGCGGAACGCCGTGGACCATGGCATCGAGACCAACGAGGAGAGGGCGGCCAGCGGCAAGACGGAGAAGGGCAAGGTCACCCTGTCCGCCAAGACCGAGGCCGGCAAGGTATGGATCAGCGTGGAGGACAACGGCACAGGGCTGGATCGGGAGAAGATCCTGGCCAAGGCCCGGAAGCAGGGCATCCTGGAGGACAACAAGCCGGATTTCGCTTACACCGACAAGGAAGTGTACCAGTTCATCACGCTGCCCGGATTCTCCACCAATGAGCAGGTGACGGAGTACTCCGGACGAGGCGTGGGCATGGACGTGGTGGTGCAGAACATCCAGGCCATCGGCGGCGCTCTGGAGATCGAGAGCACGCCGGGCTGCGGCAGCGTCATGAGCCTGAAGATTCCCCTGACCCTGGCCATCATCGACGGCATTGTCATGGAGGTGGGCACATCCTCCTTCGTCATGGAGACAGGCGTCATCAAGCAGTTCATCCGGGTGAAGGAAGATATGATGATCCATGAGCCCAACGGCGATGAGTTCGTCATGATCCGCGGGGATTGCTTCCCGGTAATCCGCCTGGGCAACTGGTACGGCCTGGAGGAGTATCAGGAGTCCGTGGAGGACGGCGTGATGCTGATTCTCGAGGTGGAGGACAGGAAGATCTGCCTGCTGGTGGATAAGCTGGTGGGAGAACAGGAAATCGTGGTAAAACCGATTCCTTCCTATATCAAGAAGGTGAAGGGCCTGTCCGGCTGTACGCAGCTGGGCGACGGCAGCATCGCCCTGATACTGGATGCACCCGGATTGGTAGAATAAAATCATAGAAAGGAACGGCTAATCATATGGATGAAATGATGAACACCGGCGCCGTCAGCACGGACACGCAGGAAGGCAAATATATGACATTCAAGTCCGGATCCGAGTATTTCGGTCTGGAGATTCAATATGTACAGCAGATTATCCAGTTTCAGGCCATCACCAAGATTCCTGAGACGGAGGATTACATCAAGGGCCTGATCAACCTGAGAGGGAAGATCATCCCCGTGGTGGATGTCCGCGTGCGGTTCAAGCAGGGGGAGTGCGAGTACAACGACAAGACCTGCATCCTGGTCATCACCGTCAAGGATACCACGGTGGGCCTGATCGTGGAGCAGATCGCCGAGGTGGCGGAGATCCAGAAGGAGAACATCCTGCCTCCGCCCACCATAGGACGGAACGACAAGGGACATAACAAATACGTCTACGGAATCGGAAAGGTGGGCACTTCGGTAAAGCTCCTGCTGGATCCGGAGAAGCTGCTGTACGATGAAGAGAATGTGGATGCGGCAATGACAGAAAATGAAGAATGAGAGGAGATAATTCACTATGAAAGACATGAAGATGAAGACAAAATTGATTATCGGTTTTTTGGTGCCGAGCATTCTTGTGCTGATCAATATCATACTCGGCCAGTTGTCCACAAAGAATGCGATTCATATCGTGGATCCTGAAAAACAGTCGACCTATCTGCTGGGCTCCACCATATTCACGATGGCCATGGCAGTGATTTCCATGGCGGTGACCTTCTTCATTGCCCTGGTGCTGATCAGGACGATTGAGAAATCCGTGAAGCAGCTCTCCGATGCGGCCAAGGAGATTGCCCAGGGCCGGGTGGACATCAAGATGGAGAAGTACAACAATGACGAATTCGGCGAGCTGGTAGATGAATACATGCAGGTAGTCGAAAACATCAAATATCAGTCCCATATTGCGGAAGAGGTGTCCAACGGCAATCTGACCATTACGGTCAATCCGGTATCCGCGGACGACCTGCTGGGCAATTCCCTGAAGAAGCTGGTGGACGATAACCACAATGCACTGAGCAATATCAGCGATGCGGGCTCCCAGGTCACCATCAGCTCCTCTCAGGTGGCCAGCGCCAGCCAGGCACTGGCGCAGGGCTCTACAGAGCAGGCCAGCGCTATCCAGCAGATTACGGCTTCCATCGATGAGATTGCCGAGAAGACCAGACAGAACGCAGAGCAGGCCAATTCCGCGGCAGGCCTGGTGGTGAAGGCCATCGAGGACGTGAAGCGGGGCAATGTGCAGATGCAGGATACCATCTCCGCCATGCAGGGCATCAACAGGGCTTCCGAGAATATCTCCAAAATCATCAAGACCATTCAGGATATCGCTTTCCAGACCAATATCCTCGCGCTGAATGCGGCGGTTGAGGCGGCAAGGGCCGGCGAGGCAGGAAAAGGCTTTGCGGTTGTGGCCGAGGAAGTGAGAAGCCTTGCGGCGAAGAGCCAGGAGGCAGCGGAGGAGACGGCCGAGCTGATCGAGGATTCCATCGAAAAGGTGAACTCCGGTTCCAAGATCGTAGACCAGACCGCGAAGGCCATGGAGGAGATCACGAAGGTGGTACAGGAGAGCGAGGTCATCATCAATGGCATCGCGGAATCCTCCAACTATCAGGCAACGGCTGTGGCTCAGATCGAGCAGGCCATCTCCCAGGTGTCCCAGGTGGTGCAGACCAACTCCGCCACCAGCGAGGAATGTGCGGCTGCCAGCGAGGAGCTGTCCAACCAGGCTTCCAGGATGCGCGAGATGCTGTCCATCTATAATCTGGGCAACGAGACCGGTGGCGGCGCAAGCTCCTCCTTCAAGAGCGCTCCCTCCTATTCCTCCCCTGCGTCCAATGAGCAGGTGATCTCCCTGGGCGACGGCTTCGGGAAGTATTGAGTATAGAAAGAGGTGTAGAAATGAATCTGTTAGATGAGCTGAGAACTCTGGGCGTGGACGTGGATGACGGACTGAAGCGTCTGATGGGGAATGAGAAGCTTTACAAAAGGCTGTTGGGCTCCTTTGTGAAGATGATCGGGACACAGGCCGTGGACCCGGACTTCGACGAGAACGATTACAAAGAAGCCATAGAGAAAGCGCATTCCATCAAGGGGACAGCCGGAAACCTGTCGCTTACCCCGATTTATGAGTCCTACAGCGAGATACTGAACCTGCTGCGGACAGATAAGCCGGCGGAGGCAAAGGCGGTTCTCGCGAAAGTATTGCCCGTTCAGCAGGAAATCATTTCCTGTATAGAGAACAACATGGATTAAGAGAAACGAGAGCAGCGCTGAGAGGATTCTTCCCGCAGCGCTGTTTTTCTCCCCGGATAAAGCTTTTGGAGGGAGCCTGTATACGATATCAGACAAGATGAGCGGAGGCATGAGGAATGGGTATCGTCAAGAAATTGTTTGGCAGGGAAGATTCTGACACGGAACAGGAAATCATGACTGATGGTAAGCCGAAAGGGAATCCCGGGCAGGAAGGGGAGGCCCGGGATTCCGGGGACGACCGGAATCGGCTGGAGGGAGGGGACATGGAATCTGTACATCTGAAACCACAGCGCGGCGAGAAGCTGCAGCCCTTGGATGAGATAGGCGGCTTCAAGGTCAGGCCGGGATTCTACAACAGGGACGGCGCTGCGGCGTCCTGGAACGGCGTCAGCTTTACGATCCATTCTCTGGGCGCCACGAAGTGCACCTTGCTGCTGTTCCGTCCCCAGGAGACGGAGCCCTATGCGAAGCTGGAGTTCCCCGAATCCTATCATATCGGGAACACCTATTCCATGCTGGTGTTCGGACTGAAGATCGAGGAATTCGAGTACGCGTTCCAGTTGGACGGCCCCTATGACAGGGAAAAGGGGCTGCTTTTCGACAGGGACAATGTGCTGCTGGATCCTTACGCCAAGGCCGTGACGGGCCAGCGCAAATGGGGGGAGCGGCCGGAGAACGGCAAGAACTTCGAATACCATGCCAGGGTGGTGGAGAATAACTTCGACTGGGGGAAGATCATGCACCTGGAGACGCCCCTGGAGGATCTGGTGATCTATGAGCTGCATGTGAGGGGATTTACGAAGGATGCGTCCTCCGGCGTGACGGCCAGGGGCACCTTTGAGGGGCTGCGCCAGAAGATTCCCTATCTGAAGGACCTGGGGGTGAACGCGGTGGAGCTGATGCCCGTCTTTGAGTTCGATGAGATGGAGGACGCCAGACTGGTGGACGGGGAGCAGCTCTATAATTACTGGGGCTACAACACGGTATGCTTTTTCGCCCCCAACACCAGCTACTCCTCCGTGGTGGAGCACAACCACGAGGGGGATGAGCTGAAGGAGCTGATTTACGAGCTGAAGGAGAACGGGATCGAGGTCATCCTGGACGTGGTGTTCAACCACACGGCGGAGGGAAATGACGACGGCCCCTGCTTCTCCTTCAAGGGAATCGACAATGATGTCTATTATATCCTGACGCCGGACGGGAATTACTATAATTTCAGCGGCTGCGGCAACGCGCTGAACAGCAACCACCCTGTGACCCGCAGGTTCATCATCGACTGCCTGCGCTACTGGGTGACAGAGTACCGGGTGGACGGGTTCCGCTTCGACCTGGCCTCCATACTGACAAGGGACCAGAACGGCGAGCCCATGGGCAAGCCTCCCATCATCGAGGAGATTGCACATGATTCCATCCTGGGCAAGGTGAAGCTGATCGCGGAGGCCTGGGACGCGGTGGGCCTCTACCAGGTGGGGAGCTTCCCTGCGTTCCGCAGATGGTCGGAATGGAACGGCAGATACCGGGACGACATGCGGCGCTTCCTGAAGGGGGACGGGGGCCTGGCGGGGACGGCCATCGCCAGGATCACCGGCTCCAGGGACATGTACGATCCGCTGAAGCGGGGGGAGAGCGCGTCCGTGAACTTCCTGACCTGCCATGACGGCTTCACCCTGTACGACCTCTACTCCTACAACGTGAAGCACAATGAGAAGAACGGCTGGAACAACACGGACGGGGACAACAACGGCAACAGTTGGAACTGCGGCGTGGAGGGGGAGACGGAGGATATGGAGGTGGAGGCCCTGCGCCGCCGCATGGTGAAGAATGCCTTCGCCACCCTGATGTGCAGCAGGGGCCCGGCCATGTTCTACGCCGGGGACGAATTCTGCAACACGCAGTTCGGGAACAACAATGCCTACTGCCAGGACAACCGCATCTCCTGGCTGGACTGGAAGAGGCTTGAGGAATACCGGGAGATACACGATTTCTTCCGGTATATGATAGCCTTCCGCAGGGAACACGGTGTGGTGAGGAAGGACATGGGGAGCGCGGCGTGCGGGTTCCCGGAGATCAGCCTCCACAATGGCTATCCCTGGAACGGCAGGACGGACTACAATTGTAGGCTGATAGGGATCATGTATGCCGGCAGGAACGAGGAGGATACGAAGGACGACATCGTCTTCTACGGGATGAATGCCTACTGGGACCCGCTGGACATGCAGCTTCCCAACCTTCCGGAGGGCAGGAGCTGGAAGGTCTGCGTCAATACCTTCGTGGAGTACGGGGACGGGAAGGACATCCAGGCGGAGACGGACTTCCAGTATGGCACTATGCTGAAGATTCCGCCCCGGACTGTGATTGTGCTGGTGGCGGAGTGACCGGTACACCGGCGCATGAATTCCCGGGTAATCGGTGCCTGATGTCCGCGCCAGGACAAGGCGGAGGAAGAGACGATGCGGGGCATCGCCCACTGACGACAACGCAGTACAGGGGCGGACAGCCAGGGCTGATTGTTTAAGGAGCCATGCACTGGGGTACCGGGATTTTACAGGGATTTACCATGGGCGGCGGGCTGTGAGGGCCTGCTGCCTTTTTTACGCGGATTTTTCTGACATTCCGGGAACAGGTTCCGGCATCCCGCATAGGATAATAGGGATACCACAGCGCCTGCTGCGGAAAGGGATCCGGCTATGGACTGCAGAGACAAGATTCTTTCTGGCGAATACTATGACGTCATTACGGATTTTCCCATTGATGCTTTGAGGTACGCCTTTTTCGACCTGTGCTATCTGGAGGTGGATGAGTTCTACAATATCGTGTACATCAGCCGGGAAAATGTAAGGAACGTAAATGAGTACATTTTTGACTATAAAAGCGTACCGAAGCTGTACGGCCTGATGCAGGGGGAGGTGGGAAGCCAGGGCTTCGACCCCAACAACCTGATCGTCAGCGGCATCACCCAGGCCCAGAGGGCGCCTTTGAGCCTGACGGGGCGGGGGGTGGTCGTCTGCATCATCGATACGGGGATAGACTATACCAGCGAGGCCTTCCGGGACAGCCAGGGGAACAGCCGGATCCTGGCAATCTGGGATCAGACCATTCAGGACGGCGCCCCTCCGGAGGGCCTCCACTATGGCACCGTATATACCAGAGAGGACATCAACCGGGCGCTGCAGTCCCCCGATCCCTACAGCATAGTGCCCAGCCGGGACGAGAACGGCCATGGGACCGCCATGGCGGGGGTGGCCGCGGGCAGCAGGCTGGGGAACGGCCTGACCTATATCGGGGCCGCGCCGGAGGCGGATATCGTGGTGGTGAAGCTCAAGGAGGCCAAGCAGTACCTCAGGGATTTTTTCATGGTGCCCGGGGGCGTGCCGGCCTATGAGGAGACGGACATCATGCTGGGGGTACGGTACGCGGACAGCTTCACGGAGCAGTTCTACAGGCCTGTGGTCATCTGCCTGGGGCTGGGCACCAGCTATGGGGACCATGCGGGAAACGCGCCGCTGCCGCGCTACCTGGACGCCATCGCGGCGAAGCGCAGCCGCGCGGTGGTGGTATGCGGCGGCAATGAGGGGAACGCGGGCCACCATTATCAGGGGAACATGGAGCCGCCGAGCCGGTCAGGCGGGGCGGCCGTGAAGCCGGTGGAGGTCAGGGTGGCGGAAAACGCGGAGGGCTTCGTCATGGAGCTGTGGGGGAATGTGCCGGATGTGTTCACCGTGTCCGTGCGCTCTCCGGGCGGGGAGACCATACCGTCCATCCGGCTGGGCATCCAGGACAGCATCACCTACAGCTTCGTCTATGAGAGGACGAAGATCACCGTAGCGGGGACGCTGGTGGAGCCGTCCTCAGGGGAGGAGATGATCCTGCTGCGGGTGGCCCGGCCCACCCCGGGCATCTGGACATTCCTGGTGGAGGCGGTGGGAAGCGTCCACAATGGAAGCTTCCATATGTGGCTGCCCATCACGCAGTTCATGAGCGCGCCCGCCTATTTTCTGGAGGCATCGCCCTACATCACCCTGACGGAGCCGGCCATGGCGAGGGACGTCATCAGCGTCTCCACCTACAATGCCGCAAACAACAGCTTCTACATCGATTCCGGGAGGGGCTTTACCAGGAACAATGTGGTAGCCCCGGATTTCGCCGCGCCCGGGGTGGACGTATCCACGCTCCGGGGCAGGGAGACCGGCAGCTCCCTGGCCGCCGCCATCACGGCGGGGGCGGTGGCGCAGTTCCTGCAGCTGTCTCTTATACACATCTCCGAGCCCACGAGACAGATGAGGATCT
>CAMQOJ010000156.1 GCA_947003375.1 uncultured Lachnospiraceae bacterium | reverse complement strand
TGTCTCGTGGGCTCGGAGATGTGTATAAGAGACAGGTTATAGGCCTTATTCCTTGATTCTGTCAATTTCTGCCAGGTTGATTCCTGAAGCTAACAGCCCTTTGGCAAGGTGAAAAGCCCTTTATTCAGTAGTCAAGGTGCCTGTAAAGTGCTGGAGGTATCAGTCCGCCAGGTCAACTTCTAATGCCAGCATGGAGTCTTCCTGCTCCAGCAGCAGGCACGCCGCCACCGGCAGCACAAGCATGGCCGGAAAGACATATCTGATCTGCACCACAGGCCCCAGAAACAGCGTTCCCATATACAGCAGCGGAAACAGACAGAGTATGGCCTGCTTCTTCTGGCGCCGGAACAGGAATGCGATCCATACCATCAAAAGTCCCCAGACATAGAAGGCGCTTTTGAACAGGAGCGACAGAATCGGCCAGTTGTAATAGGCGTTCCCGCTGACGATTTTCTCCAGCTGCTCCTCCAGCCATGGGAACTTCGATTCATGGGGTATTTCCGTGCCGTCTTCCATGGTGGACACATTATAAGTATAAATCGTCCCCATCCTTCCCTCCGTCCCGTAGCCGAGGCATTCCGCATAGGACCTGTCGTCCAGGAACCAATACCCCCTCGTCAGCTCCAGGAACGCATCGATATAATCATTCGGATACCGAATGCCCAGCCGGAACCAGTCCGCCAGCATCTGTCCCATGTGGCCGTCCCAGTTCTCCTGAAATGTCGTCACTGCCACCACCCCTTTTGGCGCGTCTGAAATCGGCGGGTTATACTCCTGCCAGCATTCCTCAGGGACATAGGACTCCAGCATTTCCCGTGTCTTTCCATCAAGCTCCTCCCCATGATAATGCCCCACTCTTGTAAACTGCTGGATGGGAACGCTGTACATTTCCACCTTGGCGGTCCCCAGCTGCGTGCCTATTGCTGCCTTTATGGCCATTCCTGTCCCCTTCCCTCCCGCCAACAGCAGGACGCAGAGCAGGAGCACATGCAGCTTCTCTTTTTTCTGGGCAGAAAACAGCCAGACGATGCCAAAGACCGCCACGGCATAGATGCAGTTATTCCGAAGCTGCATCATCAGACAGCCCTCCAGCACCAGCAGGCCGTCCATGATGAGCGCCTTCCTCCCCTGACAGAAGAACAGCCGTTCCGCCAATAACAGGATGAAGAGCAAAAAAAGCGTTCCGAACAGAACATCCTTTGTGGTGCACAGTACCATAACCGAATTCAGGGGAAATACCCCAAAGAACAGGATACCTGCCACTACCGTCCAGCGCTTCCCCAGAATACGGTACAGGAAGGCACAGGCATAGCCCGCCGTCAACGAGTAGACAAGCATCTGGAACAGCGCCATACATGCCATTCCCGTCTGCAGATTTCCACAGAGATACCCCAGTTGGAGGAAGAGCCAGATAAGCCATGTGTGGGCGATAGGCTGATAGGGCCAGAACCACGCGAAGCCCTTCGCAGCCTCACCTATCTGCCTGTGAAAGTCATAAGACATGATAATCGGATAGTATGCCAGCCATACAGGAATCAGGCATAGGAAAATGAGCGCCGCGCTGAGACTGAACACCTTCCAGGCTTTCCAGCCGCCCTGCCGCTTCTGCCTTGTCCTGTGGACGGGAATCTTCTCAATGGCACAAAACAGAATGTCCGTAAAAGGAAACACGGCTATGGCCAGGCATGCGCTGCGCAGCAGAATCAAGGCCTTCCCCTTTACTCCCAGTCCAGTCATGCCGAAGTTCTGGAGCTGATAGCCCGCAATCATGGTAATAGAAAACAGAAAGCTCACAACGGCCCCATATCTGACCCTGCGCCCAAGCCGCTTCTTATCCCCTATCTCCCCAAGCCGTTTCCGGGTCCGGGCCAGCAGCCAAAGCATCAATAGCATCAGCGGCGCGCCCATAATGGAAAACGCCGCGCGATAAATCCCGGCTATGCTGCCCAGATAGCAACCCCCGTAAGTCCCCAGGAAAGCCAATATGCTCCTCATCCATATATCCCTGTTCCACCGCTTCCTTCTATCCATATCCGTCCTTGTCCTGTCTTTGATTATTTTACATGGCTATTGTATAACGAAGCGGCAAAACAAACAAGCCCTAAAATATTCTTCAGTCCACTGACACCCCATTCATGCCATACACCTTAAGCCCCTGGGAGACCAGGTTGTCGTCCAGGATCTCTCCAATCCATACCGCCCCCTCTCCCATGGCTATGCCCTGATAATTCACGAACATGTTCCCGCAGGGCTCCTTTTGCAGCGCGTCCAGAAAGGCCGGATTCGGATCCTGAATGAAATCCGCCCCCAAAAAGGCCTCCCGATCCTGATATACTGTGCCGTCTACGGTAATCGGAAAGGCAATCTCCTCACACAGGCCCCGGAAATCCCTGGCCAGGATCTGCCGCTTCACCTTCCTGGCGAACCGCTCCACCTCCCAGGCGGACTTGTCCGTGGCCACGGCATAGATTCCGGCGTAAGTATCCAATCCCTCATATACCTGTTCCATGCTGTCGGCATAGGAGCCCAGATACTCTGACACCGGCCTGTCCAGATAAAAGTCCTTGCTTCCTTCCTCCTGGGCATAGGCCCGCACCATGCGAACCGGCACGTCTATGTTCGCCCCCTGCACCCCGGCGTATTCCAGGAGCACCAGGATGTCCGTCCTGCCGTCCTCATTGTAATCCTGGAAGGCTACGGCCAGCACCTCCTTGAACTGCTGGCCGTAGAATATGTTCTCCTCGTTCTCGCCGGGCAGGACAGCGACCGTCTTCCCGTCCTGGAACAGGGCGAAGCGCACATCCCCGAAGCAGACATGGCCGTTTTCATCCTCCATGAGGTCTCCCGGCGCAAAGGGCGCGAAGACCACCCCTCCCCAGCCGTCCAGCATCACAGGGAAGGATTGGTCCAAAATCTGCCCCCCGGCCAGAGCCTCCGAGCCGCCGGCGCTGCCAGGCTCTGCACCGCTGTCCGTGGCATTTCCGGCAGCATTGCCATTTCCATCAGCGCCGCCACCCGCAGCACTTCCGTTTCCCACAGCGCCGCCACCCGCAGCACTTCCGTTTCCCACAGCGCCGCCACCCGCAGCGCTGCCATTCGTTATAGCATAGATATTGTCCGTCGTCAGGTTTACGTAAGGAACCTGTATGGGCTTCGCCCCTTTCAGGCAGGAATCCCGCCACTGGTCGTATTCCGCGCCGTCCATAGGGGCCTTCGGCTCATTTCCCTCTGTGGCCACATAGTACACTACGCCGTCCCCGTCTGCGTCCACCTCCTGGGGGAAGGGGTTCCCGTCATAGTCCTCCTCCCGGAAGCCCCTGCTCCAGGCGTCCACGCTGGCCAGTGATACATAGGCATCCGTCTCAGGGTCATAGCGGTACAGGCTGTATGGCCAGAAATTCCCGTCAGCGCCGCCATCGCTGGCCAAGCCCTGATTGTGGGATGCCTCCACCTCTACTATGCCATTGTCATAATAGGTCCGCATCGGGTATGCCAGGAACTCCTCCCGCACGTCTCCCGTGCCGCTGTCGTAGTCATATATGATCTCCACCATCCCGGCTGTATAGGTGGTGGTATAGAAGACGATCAGTTCTTCCCTGCCATCGGCATCGATGTCGTATACCGCGAACATATTGTCGGTGATGTCGGCACTGGCCGGCTGAAGGCCGTGCTCCGTACCGTCCGGGAATTTCTGGTCGAAATAGATGTCCTCCAGAACCTTCACATAGGCCTCATACATGGCCGCGCTGCCGCTGCCGTCTTCCGCCGGAGCCTGGGAGCTGTCCTGTCCGCCGCTTTCCTGCCCGTCCGCGTTTCCGCCCGGTCCATCGGTCAGTGAGACTCCCATGTCCTCCAGCCCGTTCCCTGTGCCGTCACTGCCGCAGCCTACCAGCATGGCCGCCGCAAGGCACAGCGCCGCCCATTTACACAATACTTTCTTCATATCTTCCTCCCGCCCGCCATAACGGGCCACATTCAACACCCCGCCGCCAACCGGAAAAATGCCCACGCATTGGGCATTCCTCCGCTTAGAGCTTGAAAATCCCTTCACGCTCAGTCCGGCCGTTCCTCATATGGGCCATACATGGCGCTCATCTCCCTGGTGGCTCCATCCAAATATATCTGATAGAAATTCCCCGATTCCGCCAGGATGTTCAGGATGCTATAGGTATCGTAGCCGATTCCTTCACCGATTCCCTCCACGCTGACCAGCTTCTCGCCCTCCGCCAGAGGGGCCCTCTCGAAATACCATTCCGCCAGTTCATGATCCGTCATCCCGTCCGGATTCTCCGGCTTGTTCCACTGTATCACAGGGGAGAACCACACCGTCCGCTCCGTAGCCACGCCCATCTGTTTCACGCAGCTCTCGAACCCGGCATCCTCTCCATACACACGGTCATAGTATATCAAAGACGATTGTAATTCTTCCGGGGTGTTTGCGAAGCAAAAGTCTCCAAAGCGGGTTACCGTGAAGCATGCCTTGTCTATCTTCGTGCCGCTCCACTCGTACAGCTCCGTCAGCGCCTCCTTCGCCCAGTAGACGAACCGCTCCGTCAGCGCGCCGCCGTAGCGGGTGCCGTAATCCCATTCGTCCACCGCGGGCAGTGCATAGTACGGCTCACAGTAGGTCAGGTCCAGCGTGGGGAAGACCGCGTCCGGGGACTGGTTCTCCTCCACGTACCGCACCATGTGCAGGATATTCGCCTCGTCAAAACGGTAATATTTCACAGAATGCTGCCCGTTGCCATCATCGGTAGCGCTCTTTATCAGCTGCGCCTCCGAATCCACCTCCACATTGGGAATCATATAGCCGGGTTCGAACCTTTCCCCTTGAGGATTCCACAGATAACAATAATACGGAATATTGACAGTCCCCGTCCCACCCTGGAGATAAAAATCCTCATAACCGTCAAAGTTCAGATCCGTCACCACCAGCTCTCCGTCCAGCGCATCTGCATAAATCTGCCCGTTCTCGTCCGCCAGGAACTTTCCCAGCTCATGGGCGGGCAGATCCTCCGCCCTGCACAGGGGCTTGGCGTACAGGGGCTCCTCCTCTGACTTGAAAGAATACATCTGCCCTGCGCCGCCCCGGATATCCTCTAAAGCCCTGGTATACAGAACCCTCACGTCCTCCGGGCGGATGGTCTGCAGGGGCTCCTCCCTCCTTCCCTGAACCCTGGTCAGCGCAATCTGGTCGATTCGATACTGGCCGCTGCCCGGAACAGCCTGGCCGATGATTTTCAGGAGATGTTCTTCCCCGGGCATCTCTTCCTTTCCCTCTCCCAGGCTCACGGGTACAATGGCCATGCTCTCGGCACCGTCCGCAGCGAGGGCGCTGACCTTTCCGCTCCCTGTACGGACAAAGGCCGCATCCCCCGGAGCCGTGTCCTTCATCTCCTCCCAGGCGGCATCCTCCTCCGTCTCCTGGCCGCTGACCCTGCCGGTGAAGGTGACTGCCGTACAGAGCGCCGTCAGGAGCATGACCCCTGCCAATGCCCCCGCATGCCGCCTGGGTTCTCCCACGATGACCAGCAGCCGCTCCTTCAACAGCTTCTTCCCGCTGGACATGGCAGTAGAAAGCTTCCAGCCCCTCTGCCAGGGGCTGCCCTGGGCGCTGAAGTCCAGCAGGACCCTGCCGTAGCGAATCCGCTCCTCCTGGCCCAAAAGCTCCAGCGTCCTCTCGTCACAGGCCAGCTCGCCGTCCTGCTCGGACAGGGCCGCGGCAATCCACACCAGCGGATTGTACCAATGGAGGCAGAGGCATGCCGCGCGCACCACCACCCACAGATTGTCCCGATGGCTGTAATGGACGTTCTCATGACATAGCACATACTTAAGGGTCTCCGGCCGCTGCGCAGCCTCCGGGCTCAGGTACACCGCCGGACGGGCCAGCCCGAACATGCAGGGATTATCCACCACCGGAGAAACATAGACCGGAAGTCTGCTCTGCACTGCCGCCTTGCAGCGCCTGCGGGATATGTGCACTTTTTTGCGGTACTTTCCGTTGAATGTCAGGACGCAGCCTGCGCATACCGCCACGCCCAGAAGCCATATATACCACAGCAGGGAATGTCCGGCGAAGAATGTCTGCCAGACCGGGTAGATGTGCCAGGTTCCCTGGCTCCCGGCACCTGTGTCCTCCCCGGAACCGCCGCCTGAAGCCTGCGTTGCCGTCTGGAAGTGCAGGGAGCCTGTTTCCGGCTCCTGTACCCGGCCCGGTGCGGTCAAAGCATCCGCCACAATATCCGGCTCCTCTGCCCCGGCCTGGCCCGCTGTCTCCCCGGATTGGTCTGCCTGCGTACCTTCCTTTCGCACCCCGGTTTCCAGCAAGCCTGTTCCCGCCTGATTCTCCAATCCGGCCCCATGGCCATTCCCTGTCCGGCCGTTCTCTCCCGCAACCACCCCGTCTGCCGCAGGCCGCGCCTCACCGCCTGTATCCTCCTGCTGCCCTGCCAAATCCTGCCGATCCTGGGCTCTGTCCGTGAAGGCGAAGAGATTCAGTATGCTCAGCCCGCTCTCCGCAAAGGATATCGGCACCAGCAGCCGCACTGCCACCACCAGCCACAGGGCATACCATGCCCGCATGGGAAGCTTCCCCCGGAAAAAATACCGCATGGCCATCACGAGAACAATCAATACACTTGAAGAAATTATCCACTCAACCATTCCGCTCTTCCTCTGCCTTATCCAGAATCTGCCGAAGCTGCGAAAGCTCCTCGGCAGACAGCCGCTGTCTCTTGATGAAGCTATTCACCAGCATGCTGGCACTGCCGTGATAGACCCTTTTCAGGAAATTGTCCGTCTCCTTCTTCACGGCAGTCTCTCGCTCGATAAGCGGCACATAGACCCGCATGCGCCCATTGTCCTCGCAGGCAATCAGCCCCTTTTCCGTCATCCGCTTCAGCATGGTCAGCGTGGTGCTCCGGCTCCACCCTACCCGGCCCGCCATGTCCGCCACAATCCTGCTGCCCACCTTAGGGCACTCCTCCCACAGGCTCTCCATGATATTCCATTCCGCTTCGCTCAGTGCTTTCATGCAATTCGCCTTTCTTTTGGCGGATTTCCTGCCTTCCTGTTGCAGGAGCCCGCCTCTGTCCTTTTCTGAATCCGCCTTGGTGTCTACATTGTAAACACATGATACCATAGACTGTCTACAATGTCAACAGCCTCTGACAAGGATAGCTATACTGTAGACCGCCAGGATTTACAGTGGTGTCCCCCGGGAAATTACTTGGCTGGCGATTTGCAGTCGGGTCGCACTGCAAATTTAACCGGTGCGCAGTTTAAAAAAGCAGAAAAATGCCGCGGCGGCAGGGAATCCCATTCCAAATTCCCTGCTGCCGCGGCATCAATCCGCGCTGTCGTCCCTCAGTCGTTGGGCCTCTGGTAGAACCGTCCCGACAGGTTCTCCGTGCGAATCATGTTCACGAATGCCGTGGGATCCGTCTCCCGCACACGGTTCAGCACCTTGCGCACCTCGTCCCGGCCCACCACGGAGTAGAGGATGTTGCACTCCTGCTTCATGTAACAGCCCTCCCCCTTGATCAGCGTGGCGTCGTGATTGGTCATCTCTTTGATTACCTCGTAGACCTCCTCCGGCTTCTTCGTCACAATCAGCAGCGTCTGCTTCTGGTAGCGCCTGTGGAGGGTGTGCAGCACCTGGGTGGAGGTGAACTGGAAAATGATGGAGTAAAGCGCCTTCTCCCAGCCGAACAGTGCCCCCGCTATGCACAGTATCACCACGTTTCCGGCAAAGATATAGTTCCAGGAATCGATGTCCATCTTCTCGGACAGGAAAATGGCGATGAAGTCCGTGCCCCCCGCCGTGGCCCCCGCCGCCAGGCAGATGCCTATGGCCACCGCGTTGAACAGTCCGCCGAACACCGCCACCAGCAGCGTGTCCGTGGTCACCGCGTAGCTGGGGATCAGGTCAGTGATCAGGCCGGATACCACGATCATCAGGCAGGAATACATGGTGAACTTCTTTCCGATGAACTTGTAGCTGACCACGGCGGGAACCACGTTCAGGGTCAGGTTGATGACGGAGAAGGGGGGCTCGAACCCCCACACCATGTCGCAGATTTCCTGCAGGAGCCTGGTCAGTCCCGTGAATCCTCCGGGAATCAGCCCTCCTGTACGCACAAAGGTCTTCAGGTTCACGGCCGTGATGACTGCCGCCACCAGGACCATGGCTGTTCTTTTTGCGGTGTCCATTACCGCATTTTCCACTTTTGTCTTCATTTCTTTTTCTTTTCTCCTCCTATTATCATTCCCCTTGAGGGAATCAATTCCTCACGAAGAACCCTTCCTCTCATGGCCCCGGCGCTCTGCGGCCCTCGCGCTCCGGGCCCCTTTTTCTCCTGCCGCCTCTTATGTGTTCTCCCTGCCTGCGCCCTCTTTCGCCTCTGCCCCGCAAGCCGCCGCCCGGTCATTCCCGCTCCGTCTCCACAGGCTTCTGCGGCCTTCCCCGCCGCCTACGCAGCGCCGTAATCCCGCAGAATGCCGCGATGCTCATGATGCTCACCAGAATCCCTGGCACAGAGCCCTCCGGCACGTACTTCATCTCGAAGCGGTACTCCCCCGGCTCCAAGTCGAAGGCCATGAGGCAGCCGCCGAACAGCTCCCCCCGGGCCTCCTCCCCGTTCACCCGCACCTGCCACCCGGCCTCATAAGGCACGGAGAGGATTACCCGCCCCGCTTCCGCAAGCTTAAGGCTGCCTGTCAGGGTGTCGTTCTTCCACTCCACATCCTCCATATGCCGGGCCGACAGCAGCTCCAAGGCCTCCCACAGCACCGCCTGGTCCATCCGGTAGATATC
>CAMQOJ010000155.1 GCA_947003375.1 uncultured Lachnospiraceae bacterium | reverse complement strand
GAGATCCTCATCTGTCTCGTGGGCTCGGAGATGTGTATAAGAGACAGCAGAGAGGATCTGAGTGTGCGCAGCGGTATCTGTACAGACCCGGATTCCGCGGGACAAAAGAAGGAAGAGGTATCGGCTTGAAGAAAGTAAACTGGGTACTGCTGGTACTGATACTGGTGGGATTCGTCATCGGCAGGTTCATCGGCACTTATTTCTCAGGCACGTTTCTGAACTACGGGCAATCCTTCGGGATGAGTTCACCTGTCGTGCTTGATTTGGGATTCATCGTCCTGACCTTTGGTCTGACGATTCAGATAACCATAGCAAGTGTCATAGGTGTCGTAATCGCGCTTGTGGTATATCGGTTCATCAGGTAGTCCATGGAGGGCCATGAGAAGTGGCCGCTTCAGATGCGTCGGAGAAGGGAAAGGAGACGCATGGACGAAGCAAGGGCAGAATGGAACGAGAACGTTCCATGGAAGGAGAGCATTCCGCAAAAGAAAAACATTCCGGAGAAGAAGCGCAGAGCGCAGACCATGGCGCCGAGGACGAGCAAGGCACAAAAGAACGTGCTGAAGACGGCCTCGGAGCTTCCCTATGAGAGATTCAAGCGGTTCGGGCCGGAGAACCTGACGGAGATAGAGCTGCTTGCCATCATCCTCCGCACCGGCACTAAGGACAATCATGTGCTGCAGGTGGCGGAGGAGGTCATGAGCCTGGCCAGATATCCAAAGGAGGGCCTTCTTGGACTCTACGATGTGACACTGGAAGAGCTTATGAGCATCAGGGGAATCGGCGAAGTGAAGGCAGTCCGGCTGAAATGTCTGACGGAGCTGTCCATGCGCATGAGCATGGCAAAGGCCAGGGAGGGGCTGAACCTCACCAGCTCCGGCCAGGTGGCGGCTTATTTCATGGAAAAGCTCCGGCACCGGGAGACCGAGTGCGTGGTGGTAGCCTGTGTGGATGCCAAGGGGCAGCTGATTTGTGAGAGGAAGCTGTCGGAGGGCAGCGTCAACATGTCGCTGATTTCCCCCAGGGAAATCTTCCTGGCTGCTCTGGAGAGCCGGGCAGTGAACATCGTGCTGGTGCACAACCATCCCAGCGGCGATCCCACGCCCAGCCTGGCCGACCGAGTGCTCACCGGCAATGTAAGGGAGACCGGGGAACGGATAGGCATAAGGCTTTTGGATCATGTCATCATCGGCGACAACTGCTATGTCAGTTTTAAGGAGAGGGCATGGTTTTCGGAGGAATCGCTGTTTCCGGAGGCAGAGCCGGTATGACCAGCCTTGCCGGAAGAAAGTTTTTACAATAAGAAAGGGGTCGTCATTTTGGCAAACAACGCATTCGGTATCGATTTAGGTACAAACAACATTAAAATCTATAGCAGGGGCGACGACAGCATCATGGTGGAAAAGAACATGATCGCCATAGAGAACAAGAAGGTTCTGTTTGCATATGGGAACTCTGCATTTGAAATGTATGAGAAGGCCCCCGGCAATATTCATATCTCTTACCCGCTGACCAACGGCGTCATCGCTGATATCAAGAATATGGAGACGCTGGTACGGTATTTCGTCACTGACCTCCAGAAGGGAAACTGCAGGCCTGCGGATTTCTATATCGCGGTGCCTACGGACGTCACCGACGTGGAGAAGAGGGCCTTTTACGACCTGATCAAATATGCCAATGTAAAGGCGAAGAAGATCATGGTGGTGGAGAAGGCCGTGGCAGACGGCCTGGGGCTGGACATCGACGTGAAGAATTCCCAGGGCGTGCTGGTGGTCAATGTAGGCTTCGAGACCACGGAGATTTCCATCCTGTCCCTGGGCGGCATCGTGTTGAGCCGCCTGATCAAGACAGGAGGCCTGAAGTTCGACGAGGCGATCCGGACCGCCGTGCGGAAGGAATTCAGCCTGGTCATCGGCGGCAGGACCTCCGAATCCGTGAAGATTTCCCTGAAAGAGCTGGAGCAGGAGGGCAAGGGCGCAATCGTCTACGGCAGGGACATCGTGACGGGGCTTCCCATAGAGCGGGAGATTCCCACGAAGCTGGTGGTAGAGTGCCTGGAGGAGCATTTCGCCTCCATCATCGACAATGTGAAGGTCATTCTGGAGAGGACGCCGCCCGAGCTGGCGGCGGATATCTACCGCCACGGTATCTACCTGACCGGAGGCGCTTCCCAGATTAGCCATCTGGCCGAGCGTCTGGCCGCAGGGACCGGACTCCGTGTGAATGTGTCAGAGGATCCTATCACAAGCGTGGTGCTTGGCCTGGCCAAGATTATCAAGGACGACAATTACAAGTCCGTAGCTTATGCGATTGAAGGGATGAGCAAATGAGCCCAATCATCAAAAGAAAAGGAGAGCGGTTTACCTTGCCGAGTAAATATCTCCTTTTTATTTTAACAGTGCTCTGCACTGTCATGATGCTGGTCACTTTTGGCACGGATGTATTCAATCGGCCGCTTAACGTGGTGGTGGGATACGTAATCGTGCCTTTTCAACAGGGAATCGAAAAGGTGGGCGGATGGCTCTCCAACCGTTCCGAGGAACTGGTGCAGATTCGCACGCTCCTGGACGAGAATGCCGAACTGAAGGCAGAGGTGGCCGCCCTGATTGAGGAGAATACCCTGCTGCAGCAGGACAAATATGAGCTGAACAAGCTCAGGGAGCTGTTCGAGCTGGATGGCCAGTACGCGGAATACAATAAGGTGGGGGCCAGAATCATCGGCCGGGACTCGGGGAACTGGTATTCCTCCTTTTTGATTGACAAGGGGGAGGATGACGGTTTGGAGGTGGACATGAACGTCATTGCCCAGGGCGGCCTGGTGGGGCGTATCACCTCCGTAGGGCCCAGCTGGGCGCGGGTGACCTCCATCATATCGGATAATGTACATGTCAGCGCCATGACCCTCTCCACGGAGGACAACATGACCGTGACGGGAGACCTGAGGCTGATGGCCGAGGGGTGCATCACCTTCAGCCAGTTAGTGGACGGCCAGGACAGCGTGCGGGAGGGAGATAAGGTAGTCACGTCTAACATCAGCGACAAATACCTGCCGAACATCCTGATCGGCTACATCAGTTCCATCAGCAAGGATGCCAACAACCTGACCAAATCAGGGGAGATTGTGCCCGCGGTAGACTTTGAGCATCTGGGGGAGGTGCTGATTATTACGGACAGAAAGCAGAGCGTGGTGGAATGACCGGTAGCTCCGGGGAGAGTGTGTATGCTTCGAAAAATAATTGTGACAGTGTGTATCATCTTATGCTTTGTCCTACAGTGCAGCGTCTTCGACAGCCTGAGTTTTGCGGGCATCATACCGAACCTTATGATTGTATTGACATCTTCTTTCGGGTTCATGCGGGGGGAGCGGGAGGGGCTGATAATCGGCTTCTTCTGCGGGCTCCTGAGCGATGTCTTTTTCGGTAGTTTCTTAGGCTTTTACGCGATGCTGTTGATGTACATAGGTTTTTTGAACGGGAAGTTCTGCAAGATTTTCTACCCGGAGGACATCAAGCTTCCGCTGGCGCTGATTGTGGTCAGCGACCTGTCCTATGGAATCATATGCTATATTTTGACTTTTATGCTTCGCAGCAGGTTTGAATTCGCTTATTATTTTCTCCATATCATCCTGCCGGAAGCCCTGTATACCATTGTAGTGACCTTGTTTTTGTATCCGGCTATTCTAAAGGTGAATGAAAAGCTGGAGAATCATGAGAGAAAGAGAGCACAGAAATTTGTTTGATGAGTTCAAGGAAAAATTAATCGGCATCATCACCAGCAGGCTGACAGTCTTTACCGTGATATTCTGTCTGTTTGCCGGCGTGCTGATTTACCGTTGCTTTGAGCTGCAGATTGTCCATGGGCAGGAGTATCTGGAGGAATTCGTCCTGGAGATTGAAAAGACCCGGGACATCGCCAGCACCCGCGGCAATATTTATGACAGGAACGGCAATGTACTGGCCTACAACGAGCTGGCGTATTCCGTGAAGATAGAGGATGTGTTCGAATCGGGGCGGCTAAAGAACAGCAGACTAAACGATACGATCTACAGCCTGATTCAGATGATAGAGAAGAACGGCGATAAATGCATCACGGATTTTAAGATATTCCTGAACGAAGACAGGGAATTCCAGTACTCCGTGGAGGGAACCAGCCTCCTGCGCTTCCTGGCGGATGTGTACGGAAAGGCCGATATCGGCGATTTAAAGGACGAGGAGCGCACCGCCACGGCAGACGAAATCATGGAGTACCTGAGCAATACGAAAAATTTCGCCATCGGAAGCTATGCGGATCCCGAGGACTCCAAGAGCGAGTTCCTGGTGGGGGAGGGGTACAGCAAGGAGGAATGGCAGACTCTGGGCCCCATGCGGTATGCCCTGAATCTGACCTCCTTCCGGAAATATATCGGCACTACGGTGGCTACCAATGTGAACGAGAAGACAGTGGCGGTGGTCATGGAGAATTCCCAGTCGCTGCCCGGTGTCACCATTGAGGCCGACACGGTGCGGCGGTACGTGGATTCAGAATATTTCGCCCATGTGCTGGGGTATACGGGGAAAATATCCTCGGAGGAGCTGGCCGACCTGAACGCCCGGATGGCGGAGGAAAGGAATGCCGAAGAGCAGGGGGCAGGCAGCACGGAAGAAGGGAACTCTGATGTCTACAGTCTCAATGATGTGGTAGGCAAGAGCGGCATAGAGTCCTATCTGGAGACCACGCTCCAGGGGGAAAAGGGATACGAGAAGGTCATCGTGGACAATATGGGCAAGGTCATCTCCATCCAGGAGCGCAAGGAGGCGAAAGCCGGCCAGGATGTGTACCTGACGATTGACAAGGATTTGACGGAGGCAATCTACCATATCCTGGAGCAGAAGCTTGCGGGCCTTGTATCCAGCAAGATTATCAACGCAAAGGAGTATGTCCCGGCCAAAGGCGCGGACAGCAGCGATATCAAGATTCCCATATACGACGTGTATTTCACCATGTTCGACAACGCCGTAATCGACATTAAGGCCATGGCCGAGGAGGATGCCCAGGAGACGGAAAGGGAGGTCTACGCCGCCTATCTGGCCTACAAGGAGGGTGCGTACAATCAGCTGCGCTACGAGCTGACGGAGGGGCTGACCCCTTATAACCAGCTTTCCAAGGAGTATCAGGTCTATCAGAGCAATGTCGTGACGCTCCTGCGCAGGAACGGCATCATCATGTCGGAGGCGGTGGTATCGGATGATGCCACACAGGTGGCATGGGCCACGGAGGAGGTCATCAGCCTCAGCGAATATCTGAAATACTGTATCTCCCAGAACTGGATCGACGTCAGCAAGCTGGAGCTGGACGACAAATATTCCGATTCCTCGGAAATCTACGATGAAATTTTGGATTATATCATTGTCATGGTAGAGAACAATACGGATTTCCAGAAGCGCTTTTTTAAATATATGCTTTTGAACGATGTCATAAGCGGCAGGCAGGTATGCCAGATTCTCTGTGAACAGGGAAAAATCCCCGTACCGGATGACGACAGGGCCGCAGTCTTCGATGGGCAGATGAGTGCCTGGCAGTTCATGATGAACCGAATCGACCATCTGGATATCACCCCCGCCCAGCTGGCTCTGGATCCCTGCAATGCATCCTGCGTTGTCACGGACGTGCATACGGGGGACATCCTGGCCATTGTGTCCTATCCGGGCTATGACAACAATAAAATGGCCAATTCTATCGATGCGGACTATTACGCTCAGCTGAACGCGGACAAGTCTAATCCGCAGTACAATTATGCCACACAGTACGCGGCGGCTCCGGGATCCACCTTCAAGATGCTGTCGGCGGCGGCCGGATTGATGGAGGGAGCCGTGGACATAGACAGTATCGTCAAGTGTAAGGGCATCTTTACGGAAATCGATCCGCCTCCCAGCTGTTGGAACCGATACGGGCATGGCAATGAGTCGCTGGTTACCGCCATCCGCGATTCCTGCGACTGCTATTTCTATGATATTGGATACCAGCTCGCCATGGGTTCGGGCACCTACAATGAGACAGAAGGTCTGGACACCCTGCAAAAATATGCGGAACAGTTCGGGCTTACGGAGAAATCGGGCATCGAGATATCCGAGGCTTCCCCGAACGTGTCCACGGAAGACCCGGTGCGTTCCTCCATCGGCCAGGGCAGCAACAGCTATACGCTGACAGGGCTGGCCAGATATGTGACCACGGTGGCCAACAGAGGCTCCTGCTACAATCTGACCCTGCTGGATAAAATCACGGATTCCGAGGGCAATGTGGTGGAGGAGTTTCAGCCGAAGCTGCGCAATACCGTGGACATGCCCGGTGAATACTGGGACGCCATCCATCTGGGGATGCGCCAGGTGGTGGAGAACAAGAGCTATTTCGACAACCTGGCGGTGAACGTGGCCGGCAAGACCGGTACGGCGGAGCAGACCCTGGACAGGCCCAGCCACGCGCTGTTCGCCTGCTACGCGCCCTATGAGCAGCCCGAGATCAGCATCGTCACCAGAATCCCCTTCGGATACGCTGCGGACCATGCGGCCCAGGCCTCCAGGGATATCCTGAAATACTATTATGGCCTGGCAGAAGTGGACGAGCTGATCACCGGCACGGCGGACGAGCCGGACGGCGGCATTACCAACGAGCATTGAACGGGGGCATGGCGGATTATGAGAGAAGCAGTGATCATCAAGAGCTTTCCCAACGGGATAGCGCTGTATCTGAACGGGGAGATGCCCTTCGAAGACCTTCTGGCGGAGATAGGGTATAAATTCTCCGATGCCAGGAATTTCTTCGGCACGGTCACCATGGCATTGTCCATAGAGGGGCGGTCTGTGACGGATATGGAGGAAATCCGGATACTGGAGACGATCCGCGACAACAGCGACATCAACATCGCCTGTATCGTGGAGAAGGACGAGACAGTCAACAAAAATTACGTGAAGGCGCTGGAGCGCACGGAGAGAGAGCTGGCCCAGAAGCCGGAGGGGCAGTTCTTCCGGGGGGACCTGAAGGACAGGGAGGTGCTTGAGACGGAGAACAGCATCATCATGCTGGGGGACGTCTATCCGGGGAGCAGCATCGTCAGCGCCAAGAACATCATCATATTGGGAGGGCTCTACGGGAAAGCCCATGCCGGAGGCAACGGCTGTGAGGGAGCCTACATAGCAGCGTTTGAAATGGCGCCGGAGAGAATCAGAATCGGCGATTTCAAATATAAACCAGGTACAAAACAGGCAAGGTGGGGAATCAGACCGAAGGTACGACCGAAAATCGCATATGTGAAAAACGACCGAATCATCATCGAGGCGCTTACCAAAGACCTGCTGAACTGCTTCTGATTCTATGTGTTCTATGTAGCGGGCTGTTGCCTGCGAAGCGGACGACGGGAGGGTTCAGAGGACGACAGACGAAATTCTTTTATGGAGGGCAGAAAGTATGGATGAAAAGCATTCCAGGGAGCAGCAAAGCTCCAAAGTCATTGTCGTCACTTCAGGGAAAGGCGGCGTGGGCAAGACCACCACGACCGCAAACGTAGGAACGGGTCTGGCGAAGCTGGGAAAGAAGGTCTGCCTGATCGACACGGACATAGGCCTTCGCAATCTGGACGTGGTCATGGGACTGGAGAACCGCATCGTCTACAACTTGGTGGACGTGGTGGAGGGGAACTGCCGGGTGAAGCAGGCATTGATTCGGGACAAGCGCCATCCGGGGCTGTACTTGATGCCCTCTGCCCAGACCAGGGACAAGTCTGCGGTGTCCCCGGGGCAGATGGTGAAGGTGATTGAGCACCTAAAGGAGCAGTTCGACTATATCCTCTTAGACTGCCCGGCAGGCATCGAGCAGGGCTTCCAGAACGCCATTGCCGGAGCGGACAGGGCGTTGGTGGTGACTACCCCAGAGGTGTCCGCCATCCGGGATGCGGACCGCATCATCGGCCTGCTGGAGGCCAACGGCTTCAAGCAGATGGACCTGATCATCAACAGGCTGCGGATGGACATGGTCAGGCGAGGGGACATGATGTCCGCCCAGGATGTGGTGGACATCCTTGCCATCCCGCTGATCGGCATCATACCGGACGATGAGAGCGTGGTAGTGTCCAGCAACCAGGGAGAGCCTCTGGTGGGGAGCAGTTCTCCTGCGGGACAGGCCTACGCAAATGTGGTACATCGGGTGGAGGGAAAGGAGGTGCCCTATCTGAACTTCGACAAGGGCATTTCGTTCTGGACCAGGGTGACTGGTATTTTTCATAAGGCATAGGAGGAGTGGAGATGAGGCATTTTTTTCGCAGAAAGAGCTCCTGCCAGATTGCAAAGGACAGGCTGAAGATTCTGCTCATATCGGACAGGGTCAACTGCTCGCCTGAGGTAATGGAGTTAATCAAGCTGGACATCGCCAAGGTGTTGTCCAAATACATGAAGATAGATTCCGAGAATATGGATATTCAGATCAATACAAAGGGGAATAAATCAGGGCGGGGAGGCAAGATGCCGTCCCTGTACGCCAATATCCCCATCGTGGACGTCACCGCAAAGGATCTGGCGAAATGAATTCTGGTTTAGAATTCCGGTTTAGAGGAAGTGTCGCTTAGAGGAAGATATGTTTAAAAGATACAGATTACGGGATTATGATTTTAAGCTTGTGCTGCTGATACTGGCGCTCTCTGCGGTGGGAGTCATCACCATAGGGAGCGCGGAGCCGTCCCTGCAGAGCAAGCAGCTGGCCGGAGTGGCGGTAGGTACGGTACTGATGGTGGTCATTTCTTTTTTTGACTATACCATGGTAATTAGACTGAACTGGCTGATGTATGTGGCCAATCTGGTGCTGCTGG